>JALYVP010000204.1 GCA_030853185.1 Actinomycetota bacterium
GGGCGGGGTCGACCCGGGCCGGGCTCGGGGCGGGCGCCGGCTCTCGGGCGGGAGCGGCCCAGGCGGACGAGCTGCGCGCCCGCGACCGGGACGCTCACGACAGCCGGGCCGACGTGGCCCGGGCGTACGCCCCGTACGTGGTGATCATCGCCGTGTTCGCCCTGGCCCAGGTCAAGTCGATCAAGGATCTGCTGAGCAAGCCCACCCGGATGATCCACTGGCCGGGCCTGCACCTCCTCGAGGCCAGCGGGAAGGTGTCGACCCTGCCCGTCTTCAAGCTGGACTGGCTGGATGCCTCCGGGACGCTGCTGATCATCGCCGGGCTCATCACCATTCCCATCCTGCGCATCGGCCCGGGCCGGGCCCTGGCCGCCTACCTCACCACCTACCGCAGGTTGGCATCGGCCATCGTGACGGTCATGGCCGTCCTGGCGTTGGCCTACGTCATGAACAGCAGCGGCCAGACCGTGACCCTCGGCATGTGGATGGCCGGAGCCGGCGGCGTCTTCGCCCTGATCTCACCGATCCTCGGCTGGATCGGCACCGCGGTGACCGGGTCGGACACGTCGTCGAACTCCCTCTTTGGCGCTCTGCAGGTGGCGGCCGCCGGCAAGTCCGGTCTCAGCCCGCTGCTGCTGGCGGCCGCCAACTCCTCCGGCGGTGTCCTGGGCAAGATGATCAGCCCCCAGAACCTGGCCATCGGGGCGGCGGCGGTGGGCCTGTCCGGGCAGGAGGGCGAGCTGTTCCGGCGCGTGTTCAAGTGGAGCCTGCTGTTCGTCGCCCTCATGTGCGTGCTGGTCTACCTGCAGTCCACGTCCGTGCTGTCGTGGATGCTGCCCTGACGGGGGATCCCGCCCCGGTTGACCGTCACCCGGGGGCCGTCGTAGGCTATTGGCCGAGATACGCACAGTCGTGCGGCTTGCGAACGAGCGGTGGTCAATGGCCGACATCCTGAGTCTCGGCGACGGCGTGGACCGCCTCGTCCACGACGGTGACTGCGTGGCCATGGAGGGGTTCACCCATCTGATCCCTCACGCTGCCGCCCACGAGATCATCCGCCAGGGCCAGAAGGATCTGACGTTGGTCCGGCTCACCCCGGACCTGATCTTCGACCAGCTGATTGGCATGGGTCGGGCCAGGCGGCTGGTGTTCTCCTGGGGGGGCAACCCCGGAGTCGGTTCGTTGCACCGGTTCCGCGACGCCATCGAACGGGGATGGCCGGTCCCCCTCGAGGTCGAGGAGCACAGCCACGCCGGGTTGACCGCCCGCTACGTCGCCGGGGCGTCCGGTCTGCCCTTCGGGGTGCTGCGGGGCTACGCCGGCACCGGGCTGGCCGGCCGCACCGCCACAGTGGCGACGATCGACTGCCCCTTCACCGGCGAGCAGCTGGCCGCCGTCGCCGCCCTCCGGCCCGACGTCGCCGTCATCCACGCCCAGCAGGCCGACCGGGCCGGCAATGTGATGATGTGGGGGATCACGGGGGTCCAGAAGGAGGCGGTCCTGGCCGCCACGCGCTCGCTGGTCACCGTCGAGGAGGTGGTCGACCGCTTCGAGCCCCGGCCCGGCGGGGTCATCCTGCCGTCGTGGGTCGTCGACGTGGTCGCCCCGGTGCCGGGCGGGGCCCACCCTTCCTACGCGGCCGGGTACTCCGAGCGCGACAACGGCTTCTACGAGGCGTGGGACCCGATCGCCCGGGACCGGGACCGCTTCGCCGAGTGGATGGAGGTCAACGTGGTCAGGGCCGGGTCATGAGCGACACCGCCACCGGTACCGGCGCCACCAGGGCGGAGACCATGGCAGTGGTGGCGTCGAGGGCGCTCGGCGACAACGAGGTCTGCTTCGTCGGCATCGGGGCGCCGAGCACGGCCGCCAACCTGGCCCGCGCCACCCACGCCCCTGGCCTGGTGCTGATCTACGAATCGGGCTGCATAGGGGCCAGGCCCTCCCGGCTGCCCCTGTCGATCGGCGACGGCGAGCTGGCCGAGACAGCCGACGTCGTCGTGTCCGTGCCGGAGGTCTTCGCCTACTGGCTGCAGCCGGGGCGGATCGGCGTCGGGTTCCTGGGCGGAGCCCAGATCGACCGCTTGGCCAACCTCAACTCCACGGTGATCGGCGACTACGACAAGCCCACCGTCCGCCTGCCGGGCGCCGGCGGGGCTCCGGAGATCGCCGGGTCGTGCCAGACCGTGATCGTGATGATGAGACAGTCGGATCGGACCTTCGTCGACCACCTCGATTTCCGCACCTCGGTCGGCTTCGGCGACGGCCCCGGCGACCGCCGGCGCCTGGGGCTCACCGGGGCGGGCCCGACGCTCGTGGTCACCGACCTGGGCGTCCTGCGACCCGACCCCGAAAGCTGCGAGCTGACCCTCACCGAGGTCCACCCGGGGGTCACCGTCGACGAGGTGGCGGCGGCCACCGGATGGAAGCTGGCGCTGGCCGACGAGGTGGCGACGACGGTACCGGTGACGGCCGACGAGTTGTCCCAACTCCGCCGGCTCGAAGCCACCACGAGGAGGGGAATGACGTGACGGTTTCCGCGTCGCCTCCGGCGGGCGCCATCGACCCTCCCTATGACGAAGGGGGGTATCGCTCCTCGGCGTTGCGGGCGCCGTCCCACCCTCTCGTCGTGCTGCCCGGACGGCTCACCGAACGGCGGGGGCCGGTCTTCGGCCCCGACCTCGTAGCCCCGGGCGACGCCGACCTGACCAGATCCCACGGCGGGGAGGCGGTGGGGGAGCGGATCAACGTCAGCGGGCGGCTGGTCGACGGCGACGGCCGGCTCATCGGAGGCCAGCTGGTCGAGCTGTGGCAGGCCAACGCCGCCGGCCGCTACGCCCACGACCGCGATCAGCACCCGGCGCCCCTCGATCCCAACTTCACCGGGGCCGGCCGCGCCCTGACCGGCCCCGACGGCGGGTGGCGGTTCGTGACCATCAAGCCGGGGGCCTACCCGTGGGGCAACCACCCGAACGCGTGGCGCCCCGCTCACCTCCACTTCTCGGTGTTCGGCCAGGCGTTCACCGAACGGCTCGTCACCCAGATGTACTTCCCCGGCGACCCGCTCATGGCCTACGACCCCATCTTCGGATCCGTCCACGATGGCGTGGCCAGGCAGCGCATGGTTGCCGCCTTCGACTGGGACACCACCGAGGAGGGCTGCGCCCTCGGCTACCGCTTCGACATCGTCGTCGGCGGCCACCTCGCCACCCCGGTGGAGACTCTGTGACCGTGGAGACTCTGTGACCGTGGAGACGGTGGGCCGTGGAGACGGTGTGACGACCGCGCCGACGCCGTCCCAGACGGTCGGGCCGTTCTTCCGGCTCGGCTTCGCCTGGCTGACGCCCAGCCGCCACCTGGTCGCTCCCGGGTCACCCGGGGCCCTGTCGCTCACCGGCCGGATGACCGACGGCGACGGCGCCGCGGTACCCGACGGGGTGGTGGAGCTCTGGCAGGCCGACGGCGCCGGCGGCTTCCCCCCCGACTCGCCCCCGGGCTGGACCGGCTTCGGTCGGTGCCTGACCGACGACGAAGGTCGCTACGAGCTCACCACCGTCGCCCCCGGGCCGGTCGACGAGGACCAGGCGCCCCACATCGACGTGTCGGTGTTCGCCCGGGGCCTGCTGCAACGGCTCGTCACCCGCATCTACCTCCCCGGCCAGGCGGCAAACGATGCCGACCCGGTCCTGGCCGCCGTCGACCCGGCCCGGCGAGCCACGTTGGTGGCCGAGCGAGACGGGTCGGACCTGACCTTCGACATCCGCTTGCAGGGGGAGCTCGAAACGGTGTTCTTCCGGTGGTGAGCGGCCTGTTCGCCCCCATCTTCACCACCGACGAGTTGACCGCCGCCACCGGGGACACGGCGTGGCTCACCGCCATGCTCGACGCCGAGGCCGCCCTGGCCGCCGCCCAGGCCGATCTGGGGATCGTGCCGGCCGACGCGGCCGAGGTCATCGGCGCCGTGTGCCGCAGCGCGACGTTCGACATCGACCAGCTCGGTCACGACGCCCGCGGCGCGGGCAACCCGGTCATCCCCCTCGTCGCCGCCCTCACCGCCGCCGTCGGGCCCGAGGCCGGCCGCTGGGTGCACTGGGGGGCGACCAGCCAGGACATCCTCGACACCGCCGCCATGCTGGTGGCGGAGCGGTCCACGGCCGTCATCGCCGGCCATCTCGACGACCTGGGTGACGCCTGCGCGTCGTTGGCCGACACCCACCGCCGGACCCTGATGGTCGGCCGGACCCTGTTGCAGGCCGCCCTGCCCATCACCTTCGGGCTCAAGGCCGCAAGCTGGCTGGCCGGCGCCGACGCCGCCGCCGCCGCTCTCCACCACGCCCGCTCCGCGCTGGCCGTACAGCTCGGCGGGGCGGCCGGCACCCTGGCCTCGCTCGGCGCCGAAGGGCCGGCCGTGGTCGCCCGCTTCGCCGTCCACGTCGGATTGGCCCAGCCGCTCGTCCCCTGGCACACCGCCCGGCAGCGCGTCTCGGGACTGGCCGCGGCGCTGGGCACGGTGGCCGGGACGGCAGCCAAGATCAGCACCGACGTGGGCCTGTTGGCCCAGAGCGAGGTGGCCGAGGCGGCCGAGCCGGCCGGCGCGGGGCGGGGAGGTTCGTCGACCCTGCCCCACAAGCGCAATCCCGTCGGTGCCGCCGCCGTCCACGCCGCCGCCCGCCGGGCCCTCGCCCTCGTCCCCGTGCTTCAGGGGTCGTTGCTGGCCGAGCACGAACGGGCGCTCGGCGCCTGGCACGCCGAATGGGAACCGCTCAGCCAACTCCTGGCCCTGGCCGGGGGCGCCGCCGCTCGCAGCGCCGAGACCGTCGCCGGCCTGGAGGTCCATCCCGGGGCCATGGCAGCCAACCTGTCCGCAACCGCGGGAGTCCTCCTGGCCGAACGGGTCACCCTGGAACTGGCCGGCCACACCGACCGGGGCCAGGCCCGCCGGGCCGTCACCGCCGCCGTGGAGCAGACAGAGGGCGGGCACTCCTTTGCCGAGGCCCTCCTGGCCCAGCCGGCGGTCAGCGACCACCTCAGCGCCGAACGGCTGGCGACCCTGCTCGACCCGGCCGGATACCTCGGAGCCACGGACATCTGGATCGACCGGGCCGTGACCGCCCACCGCAGCGCGCCCGGCCGGCACCGCCCACCGACCGGGGAGGCCCCCTCATGATCCCTTTCAGCTACCACCTCGAGGGCCCACCCGGGGCCCCCCTCCTGCTCCTGTCCAACTCGCTCGGCACCACCACCGAGATGTGGGTCCCGCAGATGCCGACCCTGACGGCCCGGTTCCGGGTCCTACGCTACGAGCATCGGGGCCACGGCGGCACCCCCGCTCCTCCCGGTCCCTACCGGATCGAGGAGCTCGGCACCGATGTGATCGACCTCCTCGATCACCTGGGCGAGCCTCGAGCATCGGTGCTGGGCCTGTCGTTGGGGGGGATGGTCGCCTTGTGGGTCGCCGCCAACCACCCCGAGAGGGTCGACCGCCTGGCCCTCACCTGCACCGCCGCCCACATGCCCCCCGCCGAGGGTTGGACCGACCGGGCCGCTCACGTGCGGGCCAACGGGGTCCTGTCCCTCTACGAAGCCACCCTCGCCCGGTGGTTCGTGCCCGGCTTCACCGATGAGCACCCCGACGCAGCCGACGCCGTCCATGCAATGCTCGGCGCGACCGACGCCGAAGGCTACGCCGGGTGCTGCGAGGCCATCGCCGCCATGGACCAGCGGCCTTCCCTGGCATCGGTGACTGCCCCCACTCTCGTGATCGCCGGCGCCGATGACCCGGCCACCCCTCCGGCCGTGGGCCTGGAACTGGCCTCCGGGATCGCCGGCGCCTCCCTGCTGGTCCTGGCCAACGCCTCCCACCTGGCCAACATCGCCTCCCCGGAGCGCTACACCGCCGCGGTCGTCGACCACGTCACCGGCGGGACCTCGCTGGAACGGGGCGAGCGCACCCGTCGCCAGATCCTCGGCGACGACCATGTCAACCGCTCGGCGACGCCTGCGGACGCCTTCGGGGCGCCATTCACCGAACTCCTCAACCGCTACGCCTGGGGCGAGATCTGGACCCGGCCCGGCCTCGACCGACCCACCCGCTCGGCCATCACCGTGGCCATGCTCGCCGCCCTCGGTCGCTCCGACGAGTTGGCCCTGCATGTCCGCGCCGCCCGGCGCAACGGGCTCAGCACCGAGCAGATCCGCGAGATCCTCCTGCAGACGGCCATCTACTGCGGGGTGCCGGCGGCGCGGGCCGCCTTCGCCGTCGCCACCGACACGCTCGCCCAGATCGACGACGAGGCCGGTGCCTGACGTCGAGGCCCCCCGGGGCGACTTCGTCCAGTCCCTCGAGCGGGGCCTGGCCGTCATGCGCGCCTTCGGTCCCGACCACCGCCAGCTGACCCTCGCCGACGTGGCCCGCCGCACCGGGCTCAGCCGGGCGGCCGCCCGCCGGTTCCTGCTCACCCTGGTCAAGCTGGGCTACGTCCACGACGACGGCC
>JALYVP010000205.1 GCA_030853185.1 Actinomycetota bacterium
CCTCGAGGACGACCCGGTTCCCCAGGTAGGCGGTGATCTCAGCGTTGTCGTAGGGGGGCGCCACCTCGACGACGTCCATCCCCGCCAGGGGCACCTCGATGGCGATGCGGCGCACGGCGTCGAGCAGGGCCCGGGCGCTGAGCCCACCCGGCTCGGGGGTGCCGGTCCCGGGGGCCGAGCCGGGGTCGACCACGTCGACATCGACGGACAGGAAGACACCGTCGCAGCCGTCGAGGGCGATGGCCATGGCCTCGTCCAGGCAGGCGTCGAGGCCGCGAGCCACCACCTCGGCCATCTCGTAGCTGCGCATCCCCTGCTCCGCCATCCACGCCAGGGTCTCCGGCTCGGGCCAGTAGCCCCGCAGGCCGATCTGCAGGAACCGGTCGCCGCGCACCGCTCCCGATTCGATGAGCCGGCGCATCGGGGTGCCGTGGCCGACGAGAGAGCCGAGCTGGGTGTTCCCGGTGTCCGCATGGGCGTCGAAGTGCATCATCGACAGCTGGCCCCATCCGACGTGGTGGGCCACACCGGTGGCGTCGGGCAGGGCGACGGTGTGGTCGCCGCCGAGGATGACGGGGATGGCCCCGGAGCGGGCCACCGCGGTGACGGCGGTCTCCAGTCGGGCGATGGACGTCTCGGTGTCACCGGACGGCATCTCCACGTCGCCGGCATCGACCACCCCCAGCTCGACGAGGGGATCGACGCCGAGGGCCAGATGGGGGCGGCGGCCATCGTGGGGGAGGTAGTCGGTGAGGCGGATGGCCTGGGGGCCGAAGCGGGCGCCGGGCCGATGCGACGTGCCCCCGTCGAAGGGGGCGCCGATGATGACGGCGCCGGCGCCGGCGAAGGTGGCCGGATCGGCGAGGTCGGCGACGGGGACGCCGACGAACGAGGCGTTCGGTCCGTACAGGTTGCTCATCGTCAGTCGTCTCCTTGGGTCACCACGAGGGTGGCCGTCCCCGAAGACCCGGTCAATGGCGGCCGGTTGCGGGTGGGGGTCACAGCCGGGAGGTGGCCTCCGTCAGGACGTCGCGGAGGATCTGGCCGATGTGGTCGAAGTGCTCCTGCTCGCAGATGAGAGGCGGGGCCAGCTGGATCACCGGGTCGCCCCGGTCGTCGGCCCGACACACCAGGCCATGGTCGAACAGGGCCCCGGAGAGGTAGCCGCGCAGCAGGCGCTCCGACTCGTCCTCGTTGAACGAGTCGCGGGTGTCGCGGTCCTTGACCAGCTCGATCCCGTAGAACATGCCCTCGCCTCGGACGTCGCCGACGATGGGGATGTCGCGCAGGCCATCGAGCACGGCGCGCAGCTGGGGCCCCTTGGTGGCGGCGCCGGCGACGATGTCCTCCTTCTCGAAGAGGTCCAGGTTGGCCAGGGCCACCGCCGTCGACACCGGATGGCCACCGAAGGTGAAGCCGTGGCTGAAGGTGGCCGTACCAGCCAGGAACGGCTCCATCAACCGGTCCGAGACCAGCACCGCTCCGAGGGGGGAGTAGCCACTGGTGAGACCCTTGGCACAGGTGATCATGTCCGGCTGGAAGCCGTAGAGCTCGGCACCGAACCAGGCGCCGAGGCGGCCGAAGGCGCAGATCACCTCGTCGGAGACGAGCAGCACGCCGTGGCGGTCGCAGATCTCCCGGACCCGCTGGAAGTACCCGGGGGGCGGGGGGAAGCACCCACCGGCGTTCTGGACGGGCTCCAGGAACACGGCCGCCACGGTTTCGGGACCCTCCATCTCGATGCGCCGATCGATGTCGTCAGCGGCCCAGCGACCGAAGGCCTCCACGTCGTCGCCGTGCTCGGGCGCCCGGTAGAAGTTGGTGTTGGCCACCTTGACGGCGCCGGGGACGAGAGGCTCGAAGGGCTCCTTGATGGACGGGATCCCGGTGATCGACAGCGCCCCCATGGTCGTGCCGTGATAGGCGATGTCGCGGGAGATCACCTTGTAGCGACCGGGTTGGCCGACGGCCCGGAAGTACTGGCGGGCCAGCTTCCACGCCGTCTCCACCGCTTCGCCACCACCGGTGGTGAAGAACACCCGGTTGAGCTCGCCGGGGGCCAGGTTGGCCAGTCGCTCGCTCAGCTCGATGGCGTTGGGGTGGGCATAGCTCCACAGCGGGAAGTAGGCCAGCTGGCCGGCCTGGTGGGAGGCGGCTTCGGCCAGCTCGCGGCGGCCGTGACCGACCTGGACCACGAACAGCCCGGACAGGCCGTCGAGGTAGCGCCGCCCCCGGCTGTCCCACACCCACGGGCCCTCACCCCGCACCATGACGGGCACGTCATGGTCCTCGTAGGTGCTCATCCGGGTGAAGTGCATCCACAGGTGCCGCTTCGCCGCCGCCTGCATGGCAGCGTCGGTCTTGGTCTCGGGCGTCATCGCGTCCCCCATTGGTAGTTCTCCTTGGCCAGCTTCAGATAGACGAATGTCTCGGTGCTGCGGACGCCGGGCACCATGCGCACCTCGTCGACGACGGCCAGGAGGTGGGCATCGTCCTCGCAGATGAGCTCGACGAGGATGTCGAAGCGCCCGGCGCAGATGACCACGTACTCGGCCCCGCCCACCCCGACCAGCTTGTCGGCGACGCGGCTGATGTCGCCCTCGACGTTGATCCCCAGCATGGCCTGGCGGTGGAAGCCGATGGCGGCGGCATCGGTGACCGCCACGATCTGCACGATCCGGTCGTCGAGGAGCCGCTGCACCCGTAGGCGGGTGGCGGCCTCGGACAGCCCGACGGCCCGGGCGATGGCCGCATAGCTGCGCCGGCCGTCCTCTTGCAACTGCTCGATGATGCGCTTCGAGACGACGTCGAGGTGCCCGCTGTCGAGGGGGCTGGTGTCGGCCTCCTCCTCCTCCCTGCCGTCGCCGTCGCCCCTGGTCGTCCGTGCCATCGACGGGTGATTCTTGTGGTTGAGGGCCAGGCTGTCAAGGGAAAGCACCACACATAGGAATTTCTGCAAAGGAATCCTTGGCCAGAACCCCGCCCTCCCTGTTCACAATCGGGTCTCACGTGCTGTCCGTGACCTGCTACCCCTGGCGCCCGGCGGAGCCGACGCCTAGAACTGGTCGTGGAGCCCCGAAGGGCCCTACAACTGGTCGTGAAGCCCGCGCCGGCTCTCGCCCTCAAGGAGCGACGTTGAAGATAGGCATCCCCACCGAGCTCAAGAACCACGAGTATCGCGTGGCCTGCACCCCTGCCGGTGTCCACGAGCTGGTCCGTCACGGCCACCAGGTGTTGGTCGAGGCCGGCGCCGGTCTCGGGTCTTCCATCCCCGACTCCGAGCTCGAGGACGCCGGGGCCCGCCTGGTCCCCGGCCCCGACGAGGTCTGGGGCCAGGCCGACCTGGTGTTGAAGGTGAAAGAACCGGTCGCTGAGGAGTACCACCGTCTGCGCAAGGACCTGGTGCTGTTCACCTACCTCCACCTGGCCGCGTCCCGCCCCTGCACCGACGCCCTCCTTGCCGCCGGGACCACCGCCATCGCCTACGAGACCGTGCAGCTACCGGACGGGTCCCTGCCGCTGCTGGCCCCGATGTCGGAGGTCGCCGGACGCATGGCCCCCCTCGCCGGTGCCCACCACCTCCAGCGCGACGGAGGCGGTCGGGGCGTGCTCATGGGCGGCGTGTCGGGCGTGTATGCGGCCAAGGTGGTCGTCCTCGGTGCCGGCGTGTCCGGCATGAACGCGGCCGCCATCGCCCTCGGCATGCAGGCCGAGGTGCTGCTGCTGGACAAGAACATCGCCAAGCTGCGCGACGCCGACCGGATCTACCAGGGCCACCTGCAGACGGTGGCGTCCAACGCCTACGAGGTGGAGCGGGCCGTCCTCGACGCCGACCTGGTCATCGGGGCCGTCCTGGTCCCCGGAGCCAAGGCACCGGTGCTCGTCAACGACGAGCTGGTGGCCCGCATGAAGGCGGGGTCGGTGCTGGTCGACATCGCCATCGACCAGGGTGGTTGCTTCGAGAGCTCGCGACCCACGACCCACGCCGACCCGGTGTACCGGGTCCATGAGTCGGTGTTCTACTGCGTGGCCAACATGCCGGGCGCCGTGCCCCACACGTCCACCTACGCCCTCACCAATGTGACCCTTCCCTACATCCTGGCCATCGCCGACCAGGGCTGGCTCGGCGCCCTCCGCGCCGACCCGGGCCTGGCCGTGGGCCTCAACGCCCATGATGGCTCGGTCACCTACGCGTCGGTGGCCGAGGCCCACGGGCTGACAGGCGTCGACCTGGCGTCCGTCCTGGGCTGACGCCGTCCCGGGCTGAAACCAGACCCGCCGCCGGGGTAGAGCGCCGGCCCTCACCGGGCATACGGCCCGAAAGGCCGGGCTTCAGGTTCCGGGGAGGCTCCAGATCACCGCGAAGTAGCACGCGGTGGCGGCCACCACGGCCGCATGCCACACCTCGTGGTAGCCGAACAGGTGGGGAAGTGGATCGGGCCGGCGGGTGAACAACACGACCGAACCGGCGGTGTAGCCCAAGCCCGTCGCCGCCAGGAGGATGAGCTGGGTGGTGCCCAGCCGGGCGATCACCGCAGGAGCCACGGCGACCAGCAGCCAACCGAGGATCAGGTACAGCACGGTGCTCGTCACCGGATGACGGTCGAAGCAGGCCAACTTCAGCGCGGCACCGCTCAACGCCCCCAGCCATGCCGCCCCCAACACCACCAGCCCGACTGGGCCCTTGACGGCACCGAGGCAGAACGGGGTGTAACAGGCGGCGATGAACAGGTAGATCGTCGCATGGTCGGCCAGGCGCAACTGCCGGCGCAGCGCCGGCGATACCGGCAGCAGGTGGTAGGCGGAGCTGACCGCGAAGAGAAAAGCCAGCCCGATCACGTACAAGGCGATACCGACGCTCGGCCGGTGGGCGTAGAGGAGCCCCGCCGCCGGCAGGGAAACGACGAAGGCGCCCAGGTGGAGGCGGCCCCTCCATCGAGGGCAGGCGTCGCTGCCGCTCAGTCGGAGGACGCGGCGGGCCGGGGGAGCAAGCTCAGCGACAACCGCTTCGAGCGCCACGTGCCCCGACCGTAACGGCGAGGCGCCGGATGGACGCGGAGGACAGCGAGGATCCTTGCTCCGTTGGCCGGGTTGTCGCCGGCCGTCTGTTCCCGAGCCGGATAGCCATCCGGCATTCACCCGAACACGGGTCCGGCTGATCATCCACCGGGGGTCCCGTCCACGTGGACCTCCGGCCGCTCAAGGCTGCCGGGGGGACCTGGATAGTCGGCGTATCCGCGCTGGTGGCCTAGCTTCGTGTCCCATGACCCTGGTGCGCAACAAGCCGCGGTGGCCAGTGGTGCTGGCCGCCGTGAGCCTGCTGGCCGGTTGTGGGCCGCCAGGCCCGTCCGCTCGGTCCGCCCCGGTCCCGGCGTCCGGTCCGACCCCGGCGCCAACCGCTCCGCTGTGCGGTTTCCGGGCCGGAGCGGCGGCGATCGACAAGGTGCTCGTGATCTTCGAGGAGAACCACGACTACGGGGCGGTCGTCAGTTCGCGAGACGCTCCCAACCTCGACCGGGTCGCCTCCGCCTGCGGGCTGGCCACCCATTACGAGGCCCTTACCCACCCGTCCCTGCCGAACTATCTGGCCGCCGTCTCCGGGCAGGACTATGCGCGCTCCCCGTTCGATGGAGACTGCAGCCCCGGCGGTGCCTGCCTGGTCAACGGGCCAACCATCTTCGGCCAGGAACAGAGCGCCGGACACCCGTGGCGCTCCTACCAGGAGGCCATGCCCACGGCGTGCGATCAATCCGACTCCGGTTCGTACGCCCCGAGGCACAATCCTGCTGCCTATGCCGTCGACGTCCGGTCCAGTTGCCCCACGTCTGACCTGCCGCTGGGAACCGTCACCACCGGTCCCCTGGCAACGGACGTCGAGGCGGGAACGCTGCCGTCGTACTCCATCCTCGCCCCAGACCTCGACCACGACATGCACGACGGCACGGTGGCCGCAGGCGACCGGTGGTTGGGCCCATGGCTGAACCTCATCACCAACGGGCCGGACTATCGCCAGGGGCGCCTGGCCGTGCTGATCGTGTGGGACGAGGGATCGGGCTCGGGTTCGAACCCCTCCCACGTTCCGCTCTATGTCCTCTCCGCGTCCACACCGCCCGGGACCAGGGTCGGCCTCCCGCTCGACCACCTGGCGTTGCTGCGGACCGCCGAGCAGCTGACCGGGGTGGGCCCGCCACTCGGGAGGGCGGCGGGGGCGGCGTCGTTCGCAGCCGCGTTCCACTTGGCGCCCTAGCCGGCGTTGACCACGCTCGACGAAGCCGGGCCTTGGCCCTTCCCGAGACCAGGGAGACGGCTCATCACGGGATGGTGTCGACGCGTGGCACCGCCGGGCGCCTCGCGTGCGTTCCCGACCGGCGCGCTACCAGGTGTCGATGAACGCCCGCTTGGCGCCGTTCCTGGCCGGCGGGGGCGGCCCCGACGAGAGCGTCGATGGCGAGATAGGCGGGAGGGCCTGCA
>JALYVP010000206.1 GCA_030853185.1 Actinomycetota bacterium
GTGACGACCGGGAACGCCATCCACAGCAACGCCACCTCCTTGTCGGGTCTGCTGACCAACGGGTCCAACGCCGTCGGTCAGCTGAACACCGGACTGTTCTCCCAGGTGCAGAACACCCTCCCCAACCTGCTCAACAGCTCCGGGCCCGTCCTGAACGACATCGCCAGCAACCCAAACCTTCTCAGCCAGACCCTGAAGGGCTTGGGCCAGTTCTCGGCGGCGGTGGCCGCCGAGGAGACCCACGGTCCGTTCCTCAGCATCAACGTCAACCTTCCCGTGTCCAACACCGAGGCGGCCGTGCAGGCCGCCCTCGGCTACGTCCCGCCCGGCCAGACCATCAGCTCCGAGCTCGCCACCGCGCTCGGGTCCGTGTTCGACCCCAGGCCATACACCTCGGCCAACTGTCCCGTCTTCCCGGGGATGCAGAGCAATTGCGCGTCCGCCAACAGCCCCGCCGCCCCCCGGTCGGGCCCAGCCGCGACGCAGAGCGCCACGCTGCCTGGAGGGTCACTGCCGGGAGGGTCACCGGCGGCCGGGTCGGCGGGCCCAGCCCGATCCCCCTCGGGGTCGGGCACCAACGCTGCCCTGGCCGCCCAGGCGACGGCCAACCCCTTCGCCACCGAGGTGGCGGCGGTCCAGAACATCGCCACCGCCCTCGGCGGGGGGCAGGCTCCGGCGGCCCCCGGGGTGGCGTCGGTCGTCCTGGTCCCGCTCTACTCGTCCATGGCGGTGGGGTCGTGAGGAGCGTGCGAGGCGACATCATCAGGCTGTCCATCTTCGGGTTCGTCGCCATCCTCATCACCGTGAGCGTCATCGCCACCCTGCTCGACTTGAAGGTCGGGCAGCCGAGCGCCTCCTACCACGCCGTGTTCACCAACGCCACCGGGCTGCAGACCGGAGACACGGTGCGGATAGCCGGCATCGAGGTCGGCAAGGTCAGCAGCGTCAAGCTGAAGGGTTACCAGGCCGAGGTCAACTT
Source organism: Actinomycetota bacterium (assembly GCA_030853185.1). Classification (GTDB taxonomy): domain Bacteria; phylum Actinomycetota; class Acidimicrobiia; order Acidimicrobiales; family Palsa-688; genus JALZAH01. The sequence continues at coordinate 980 of JALYVP010000206.1, forward strand.
CTCCGTGGCCACGACTCAGCGCCTGACCACGACGTCTGAGGCCAAGATCGCCTTTGAGAACCTCCTCGGTCAGCGCTACCTGGAGGTCGTTGCCGGCACGGTCGGGGGCGCTCCGATGAAGCCCGGAGCCACCATTCCGGTGACCCAGACCACCCCGGGCCTGGACCTGACGGCGGTGTTCACCGGCTTCCAGCCCCTCCTCGCCGCCCTGAACCCCCAGCAGGTCAACCAGCTGACGGGGTCGATCATCGCCGTGTTCCAGGGCCAGTCCGGGGCCGTGGCCCACCTGGTCCAGCAGACCGCCCTGCTCACCGGCAACCTGGCTCAGAGCTCCGATGTCATCTACAAGGTCCTCGACAACCTGACCCCGCTGTTGGACAAGGTCAACGGCAGCGACGCTCAGATCGGCCAGCTGATCGACGGGTTCGACACCATCGTCAAGGGCCTGGCCAGCAGCAAGACCCAGCTCGACTCGTCGATCACCGGCGCCGCCCAGCTCACTGCCAACACCTCCAACCTGATCAGCGGCTCCCAGCCCTACATCGACCAGGACCTCTCCAAGCTGGTCGGGGCCACCGGGGTCCTCCAGGCCAATGAGGTGCCGATCAACAGCGTGCTGCGTGACCTGACCCCGTTCCTGACCACCCTCAACCGGGTGTCGGACACCGGCAGCTACCTGTCGGTCTATGTCTGCGACCTCACCCTGAACGTCTCCGGGCCGGTCAGCGTCAAGCTGTCGCCCACGGTGCCCCAGTCCCAGCCACTGACCCTCAACGCCGGGGTCATCGGCAACCAGGTCACGCACTTCCAGGTGTGCAAGTGAAGAAGTTCCGGGAGCGCAGCCCGCTGCGCGTGGCCGCCGTGGCCGCCGTGGTCTTCGTCGTGTTGGGGTTCATCGCCCTGGACTTCGCCAACCTGCCGCTGATCGGCAACACCAAGACCGAAAAGGCGGACTTCGCCACGGCGGTCGGCCTGAAGAAGGGCGATGTGGTGACCATCGCCGGGGTCCGGGTGGGCAAGGTCAGCGCCATCACGCTGAAAGGCACGATGGTCGAGGTCGCCTTCACCGTGCAGGGCGGCACCCGGTTGGGCAACGACACCGCCGTCGACACCAAGATCATCAACCCGGTCGGCGTCGAGTACCTCGAGGTCGTCCCCAAGGGATCGGGCCAGCTGAGCGGGGCCGTCCCGTTGGCGCGCACCACCGTCCCGGGCACGCTCATCGGCGATCTCAACCAGCTGACGGTGCAGACCAAGCAGACCAACATCCCCCAACTGGTGCAGTCCCTCCAAGTGGTCAGCAACGGCTTCGCGGCGACGTCGCCGGCGGACACCAAGGCCGCCCTGCAGGGCGTCGGCCAGCTGTCGGCCATCCTGGCCAACCGGTCCAATGAGGTCACCGACCTGATCAGCCAGACCGACGACCTGACCAAGACCCTCAACAGCCACAGTGGCCAACTGGTCGATCTGGTCAGCCAGGCCAATGTGGTCCTCGGGGTGCTCAACCAGCGCCAGGCGGCCGTCCAGAGCCTGCTTGCCACCACCTCGTCGCTCAGCGGGCAGCTCAACCACATCCTCAAGGACGACGAGCCCTCGATCCGGCCCCTGCTGGCCAACCTGGCGTCGGTTTCGCAGTACCTGAGCAGCGAGAGCGGCAACATCCGGTTGGCGATCCCCCAATTGGCCGCCTTCGCCAAGTACGCGGCCAACGTCCTCGGGTCCGGACCGTTCGGTGACACGGTCGTCCCCAATGTGGTGCTCCCCGACAACCTGCTCAAGCAGTGCTCGTCGATCGGGAACATCAACCCGCTGCTGGGATGTCGGCCGTGAGACGGTGCCGGCTATGAGGCCTACCCGCCGGATGGTGCCTTTCGTCGCCGGGGGCGTCGCCCTGTTGCTGGTCATCGGTCTGGTCGCGGTCTTCGTCACGAAGGGTGGTAGCACCCGCACCGTGAAGGCCAAGTTCGCCACCGCTCCCGGCCTGTTCAAAGGCAACCACGTCGCCGTCCTGGGCGTCACCGTCGGCACCATCGCCTCGGTGCACCCGAGCGACGGCTACGCCATGGTCACCATGAAGATCAAGTCCGACGTGAAGCTCCCGTCCAATGTCGGCGCCGTCATCATGGCCCCCGAGGTGGTCGCCGACCGGTTCGTGGAGCTCACCCCTCCCTACGACGCTGGCGGCACGTGGGACGGCAGCCAGCCCATCCCCATGGACCGCACCGCCGTGCCCGAATCGGTCGACTCGGTGATCGGGACCCTGACCAGCCTGGCCGCCCAGCTCGGCCCCAACGGGGCCAACGCCAACGGAGCGCTCACGTCGCTCCTGGCCAACTTCGCCAACCAGCTCAAGGGCAACGGCGGTGACATCAAGGTGGCCGTCACCAACTTCAGCCAGGCCCTGCACTCCATCGCCGCCGACTCGCCGCAGCTGAAGGACCTGCTCAACAACCTGGGATCGTTGAGCCAGGCCCTGGCCAACAACTCCGACACCTACCAGGCCTTCACCACGAACCTGGCCTCGGTCAGCACCTACCTGGCCAACGACGGGTCCAACATCAAGTCGGCCCTGTCCAACCTGCAGCAGTTCTTCGCCAACCTCAACACCTTCGTGATCCAGAACCAGGGCACGCTGCACACCAGCCTCACCAACCTGGATTCCTTCGCCCAGGCCCTCACCTACCAGCAGGACCAGCTGGCCAAGGTCTTCGACCTGACCCCCTTGGCGTTGCAGAACCTCAACAACGCCATCGACCTCAACGCTCGCGGCGGGCCCGCCATCCGGGCCCGCTACGACCCCCAGCCCAACACCTCGGGGTTGTTCAACAACGTGTGCGGGAACTCGACGCTCCGCTTCCTCGTCGTGCTGGCCACCGCCACCCAAACGAACCCCCTGACCCACGGACAGCATCTGGACACGGTGTGCGCGGTCGGCAACGCCATCAATGCCCTGATGCCACCGCCCGGCTCGGCGGCCGGTCCCAACCTCGGCCTGTCCGCCCTGGCGGCCGGACGATGATGGGACGGCTCAGGGTGCTCGGCGGTCGGCGCCTGGCTTCGGCGGCCGCCGTCGCCGCGGGAGCCCTCGTCGCCTCCGGTTGCGGAGTCAGCCTCCAGGCCCTGCCCAAGCCGGGAGGGATCTCCGGGCCGACCTATACGGTGCATGCCACCTTCGCCAACGTGGTCAACCTGCCAGCCTCCGCCGAGGTCCGGATCGGGGCCTTCGCCGTCGGCTACGTCTCCGCCCTCGACGCCAAGGACTTCCAGGCCCAGGTGACCATGAAGATCAAGCAGTCGCAGAAGATCCCGGCGGCCACCACCGCCGAGGTTCGCTTCGACACCCCTCTAGGGGAGGACTACATCACCTTGGTCCAACCCAGCAACGTGGCTCAGGGGGCGCCGGTCACCAAGGCCAGCCCCAACGTCGACTACCTGACGGACGGGTCGTCGATCCCCGAGACGGCCACATCGACGGCACCCAGCGTCGAGGACGTGTTCGCCGCCCTCGGCGCCCTGCTCAACAACGGCGGGATCGACCAGCTGCAGACCATCATCACCGAGATCAACAACGCCTTCGGCGGAAACCAGCCGCAGATCCACGACCTGATCACCAAGCTCAACGTGGCCGTGTCGTCGTTTGCCACCAACACCCCCCGCCTCGACTCCACCCTCCAGCAGCTCGCCGGACTGTCGACCACGCTCAACAACGGCAGCAGCACCATCGTCGCCGGCCTCGACGCCCTCGCCCCCGCCGTCACCGACCTGAAGAACGACAGTGCCAGCTTCGACAACCTGGTCAGTCAGGTCGGCGACCTGTCCAAGGTGGCCAACGGCGTGGTCACCCGGAGCCAGACCGGGCTGATGCAGACCCTCAAGGCCCTCTCCCCGGTGCTCACCCAGTTGACCAACGTCCAAGGCCAGCTCGGCCCGGCCCTCAATGCCATCGACGAACTACAGGTCCGCACGCCGAGCATCGCCCCGGGGAACTACCTCCAGGTGGCGATCAACGCCAACGTCCAGGTCCCGCCGGTGCCGCCCGGGGCGCTGCCCCTCCAGAAGGTGACCGTCGACCCCCCTGACCCCAACCAGTCGTATGCCCGCAACGGCATCGCCACCCTCCTCGAAGGAGGATTGCCGTGAGCAGGAGCATGGGATACCGCCTGATCGCTCTGCTGGTGGTCGCCATCCTCGGGGTGTACTACATCGCCTTCGACGCCGTGGGCATCCGCCTGTGGGGCGGGCCCTACACCATCAAGGTCCAGCTGCCGGCCGCCGGTGGCATCTACAGCCACGCGGCGGTGACCTACCGCGGGGTCGAGGTCGGCAAGGTGACGGCCCTGCATCTTCGTCCCGACAATGTGGTGGTTGATCTCGCCATCAACAACGGCGTCAAGATTCCCACGAACGTCCAGGCGTCGGTCAAGGAGCTGACCGCCGCGGCCGAGCAGTACATGGATCTGGTGCCCCCGCCGGCCGGAACCTCGACCGTAGCCACCGGCCGGGCCGCCGTCCCGGCCGCGTCGGTGACCTACCTGAAGCCGGGGGGTCTCATCACCGGCGGCCAGGTGCCGACCAGCGTGGGCACCCTGCTCAACACCCTCAACTCGCTGGTCAACAGCCTCCACGCCAACGACCTCAACACGATCAGCACGTCCCTGGCTCAGGGCCTGCAGGGGGCCGGCGGTGACCTGCGCTCCATCATCACCGACTCCCAAACCCTGATCCAGGCCCTGTACGAAGCCGTCCCTGGCACCATCCGGGCGGTGGATGCCGGCCAGACGGTGCTCCAGAGCCTGGCCAACACCACTGAGAACCTGCAGACCTTCAGCGCCGGGCTCAACTCGCTGAGCACGACGATCAAGCAGTCCAACAGCGACCTGATCGCTCTGCTGCAGAACGGCTCGGTCGGCGCCGGTGCGCTCAACAGCCTCCTCTCCAACACCAATGCCGCCACCGTGGGCGTGATCAACGGGTTCTCGGCCACGGCCGGCCTGGCCAACGCCCGGCAGGGTGCGGTCCAGGCCTTCTTCCAGGTGCTGCCCGTGGTGGCGAACAACGCGGCGTTGACCGTCAGCGGTAGCAACGCCCGCTTCGAGTTGACCTTCAACGACAAGAACACCGTCTGCCCCTACACCTCGTCCATGGCCGAGCCCACCTCGCTGGTCTCGACCCTGTCGTTGACCCGAAACTGCTCAACGACGGCCCCCGACCTCTTGCAGCGAGGCGCGGACAAGGCTCCGACGCCGGGAGGAACTCCATGACCGAACGATCAGCCACCACCGAACCTGTCCGCCGCCGGATCGGCGAAGGGGGCAGCCGGAGCTTCCCCCTCCCCACCCCGGCACCGGGCAGGAGTGACGACCGACCGGAGGACCGCGCCGATCACGACGCCGAGGGACCGGCCGACCCCGTGAGCGCGCAGCCCTGGCGCAAGGTGACAGACCGGGGCGAGGCGGGCGCCGGCCCCGCGCCGGCCCTCGCGCCCCAGGGT
>JALYVP010000207.1 GCA_030853185.1 Actinomycetota bacterium
GGATGGACGTAGGCGGCAGGGTCGATGGCGGGGACAAGGTCCCCCAGGGCGTAGACGGGCACGGCGCCACCGTAGGCCGCAGCGGTCCCCGGTGTCCGGCAGAGAAAATCCGTCCCCGAACCCCGTCCTCGTGGCTACGATCTTGGGTACCGAAGAAAGGAGGTGGTCCAGCTGAGTAGTCAACGTTCTGGGACCTCGGAGGTGGCTGGCCGCTAGGCGGCCCGCTGGACGTCCTGGTGAGTCCAGGCCAGTTGCCGGGGAAGTGACCGGTCGGGAGCTCGTCCCACCCGATAGCCAAACGGATCTTCCTCTTTTCCAGTGGATGTGACGGTGGGGTCGCCGCGGGCGGCCCCACCGCCGCGTCCGGGGCCCGGGTGGGGCGACGGCCGCTCAGGTCGGGGTGGCGCCGGTCACGTTGGCCTCCCGGATGGCGCGCATGGTGGCCCTGCGGGCCACGCCGTCGAGGCGGTCGATGTAGAGGATGCCCTGGAGATGGTCGGTCTCGTGCTGGAGGCAGCGGGCCATCAGGCCGGTGCCGGTCACTTCGATCGGCTGTCCGTGGATGTCGAAGCCGGTGACGACCGCGCCGGCGGCTCGGGGCGTCTCGGCGTGGATGCCGGGGATGGACAGGCACCCCTCCTCGCCTTCCTGGGTCCCCTCGGTCGACACCAGGGTGGGGTTGACGACATACCCCTCGTCACCGCCGACGTTGTAGGAGAACACCGCCAGGCTGACCCCGATCTGAGGGGCGGCCAGGCCGGCCCGACCGGGCAGGCGACACGTCTCGATGAGGTCGTCGACCAGGAGGGCCAGCTTGGTGTCGAACGTGGTGACCGGGCGACACGGTTGACGGAGGACGGGGTCACCGAGCTGGCGGATCGGGCGGACGGCCATGTCCGAAGTCAACCACGAGGCCTGCGACGTTCACCACCGGATCGTCACCCTGATCGTGGCCGGCCGGCGGGGCTGCCTATCCTGGCGCCGATGGCCCCCCCCATGCTCCTGAGCGCGGAGGACAGGTCGTCGGCGGAGCATGAAACCACGGGTCCTTCAGCGCAGGGCGAGGTCATCGTGATCCAGTCCGGCGACGTCACCCTGTCCGCCTACCTGGCCCGCCCGGCGCCGTCCGCCGCCGGTGGGGCGGGGCGCCAGGGTCTGGTCCTCTGCCACGGCTTCCCGGTGACGCAGGCCCAGGACGCGACAGCGAACGGCTACCACGAGTTGGCCGACCGCCTGGCCGGCGACACCGGCTGGACAGTCCTGACCTTCAGCTTCCGGGGCACGGGAAGGTCCGGGGGCAACTTCTCCCTCGGCGGGTGGTTGGCCGACCTGCAGGCGGCGGCAGACACGCTGCGGAACACGCCCGGGATCGAGCAGGTGTGGTTGTGCGGGTTCGCAGCCGGGGGCGCCCTGGCCCTGTGCGCGGCGGGGGAGGATGATCGCATCTGCGGTGTGGCGTCGTTCGCGGCCCCTGCTGACTTCGGCGATCGGGCCGCCGACGCCCGACGTTTCGTGGCCCAGGCTCGCAGCGAGGGTCTGATCCGGGACCCCAAGTTTCCCTACGACCTGGACGGCTGGGCTCGCCAGCTGCGCGAGATCCGACCCCTCAGCGTGGTGGGCAAGATCCCCCCCCGCCCGGTGCTGATCGTGCACGGTTCCAACGACGAGGTCGTTCCCCTCCTCGATGCCCGCGCCCTGGCCGATGCCGCTGACGGCCTGCTCGACCTCCGAGTCCTGGTCGGAGCCGGCCACCGCCTCCGTCATGACCCGCGCGCCGTCGCCCTGCTCATCGGCTGGATGGACCGTCAGCGCTGACGGCGGCCGCCTTGGCCTTCATCTTCTGCTTGTAGGCCCGGACCTCCCCGAGTGACCGTTGGTCGGTGATGTCGGCCACCGATTGGCGGCTGCCCGATTTGGCGAACTCCCCCGCCGCCTGCTTCCAACCCCGGGGTTGCACGGCGAGCTGCTTGCCGAGGAGGGCGACGAAGATCTTGGCCTTGCGCTCGCCGAATCCGGGCAGTGCGTTGACTCGCTTCAGCAGGTCCTTGCCGTCGGCGGCCCCGGTCCACACCGAGGCGGCGTCGCCGCCGTAGTCGTCGACGACCGACCGGCACAGGGCCTGGACCCGCTTGGCGTTGGCCGCCGGGAAGCGGTGCAGGGCGGGCCGGGCCACGAAGGCGGCGACGAGAGCGTCAGGGTCCATGGAGGCGATGGCTTCGGCGTCAAGGGTCCCACCCAACCTCCGGCGCAGCTCAACCGGTCCGGCAAAGGCCTTCTCCAACGGGATCTGCTGGTCCAAGACCATGCCGATGAGCAGGGCCAGCGGGTTCTCCGTGATGAGCCGGTCCGCTTCCTCGTTCTGAGCTAGATGGAGACGCAATCTGCTGACCTCCGAGGTTGGTCGGTTGTCCAAGGTCTATCAGGCCTGCGCCCTCGTGAGCCGACTCGGCGATCGGTTCCTACCGTCCCTTTTGCAGGACGAAGGGGTACACCGGCCCGCACCCCTTGGCGGCGATCAGGTCGGCGACCACGGTCATGGTCCACCCACTCGCCCAGATGTCGTCGACGACCACGCCCGGGCCGGCAGGGACAGGTCCGGCATCGAACGCAAAGGCGCCCCACACGTTCCGGCAGGCGTGGGCCGAGTTGCCCTGATCGGCCTGGGGGTAGCCGGCGGTCACCCGGGTGACGACTGGGAGCACGGGCCGGCCCACGACGGCGCCGACCCGCTCGGCGAGGGCCCGGACGAGCCTGGGCCGCCGGGTCGAGGGGACCCAGCTGACCCAGGTCGGCTGGCCGTCCGGCCACCGCCACCCGCCCACCACATCGACGATGGCGTTGACCAGCGCCGCATCGGGCTCGGCGTCGGGATGGTCGAGCGCGGCGCGCGCCAGGCGATCCCAGCCGCTGCTGCCCGCCTCACTCATCGCCCGGCCGTCGAGGGCCCGGACGCCCTCGGGAATCCGGCCCTTCGGTTCGCCCAGGCCCGCCGGCCACATCTTCCTGGCGTCGAGCACGATCGGCCCGACCCTGGAGCGCCGGCGGACCGTGTCCGCCAGGCCTGGAGGGGGCTCGACCCAGGCCCGGGAACGACAGTTGTCGCATCGACCGCAGCGCCAGTCGGGCTCCAGCTCGGGGTCGTCGAGCGAGCGGCGCAGGAAGGCCATCCGGCACGAGCCGCTGCGCTCGTAGGCGACCATCAGGTCCTGGTCGGCGACCCGGGCGGTGGCCACCCGGGCGTACCGTTCGTCGTCGTAGGCCCAAGGACTGGTCGTGCGTTCCCAGCCGCCCTTGACCCTCCGGGCGGCGCCTTCGACGTCGAGCACCTTCAGCATGGTCGCCAACCGGTTGTGGCGGATGTCGACTCGAGTCTCGATGATGGCCTCGGAGAGCGGGCGGGGGGCAGCTTCGAGCGTTCGGACCACCGACTCGGCCTGATGTCGGGGCGGGAACGACACCGAATCGAAGTACCGCCAGATGCGGGCATCCTCCTCGCCGGGGAGCAGGACCGCCTCGGCGTGGTCGAGGGCTCGGCCGGCCCGGCCCACCATCTGGTAGTAGGCGGTGATCGATGACGGCGCCCCCACATTGATGACGAACCCCAGGTCCGGCTTGTCGTAGCCCATGCCGAGCGCCGAGGTGGCCACCAGCGCCTTGACGTCGTTGACCCGGAGGGCCGCCTCCAGAGCGAGGCGCTCCTCGGGCGGCGTGGCACCGGTGTAGGCCTCGACCTCGATCCCCGTTGATCGTAGCCATGCCGCCGTCTGGGTGGCAGCGGCCTGGGTCAGGGTGTAGACGATGCCCGAGCCGGTCATGTCGGCGATGTTGGAGGCCATCCATGCCATGCGGTCAGCCATCGCCGGCCGGGCGACGACCGACAGGGCGAGCGAGTCGCGCTCCAACGAGCCGCGCAGGGTGAGCGGTTCGACGCCGAGTTGGCCGGCGACGTCGTCGACGACCAGGCTGGTGGCGGTCGCCGTCGTGGCCAGCACCGGTGTGCCCGGCGGCAGACGAGCCAGGGCGGTCCGGATGCGTAGATAGTCGGGTCGGAAGTCGTGGCCCCACGCGCTGATGCAGTGGGCTTCGTCGAGGATGAGCAGGCCGACGCGGTCGGCCAGGCCGGGGAGGACGTCGGCTACGAATCCGGGGTTGTTCAGGCGTTCGGGACTGATGGCCAGCAGATCGACCGTGTCCGCTCGCAGAGCGTCCTCCGCCCGGCCCCAGTCCTCCTGGTTGGACGAGTTGATGGTGATGGCACTCAGCCCCATCGCCTCGGCGGCAGCGATCTGGTCGCGCATGAGCGCCAGCAGCGGAGAGACCATCAGGGCCGGGCCCCGGCCCCGCTCGCGGCGGATCTTGGCGGAGGCGAAGTAGGTCAACGACTTGCCCCAACCGGTGCGCTGGACAACCAGGACACGGCGCCCGTGGTCGACGACGGCCTCGATGGCGGCGGCCTGGTCTGCCCGGAGGCGAGCGGCCGGTCCCGCCAGGGCCTCGAGGAGCTCCTGGGCGCGACCAAGGGTCCCGGCGCTCACGGCCCCCACCTTGCCGAGGGCGCTGCGCCGGGCCGGTTCAGATGCTGCGGGGGTCGGCCACATCGGGGTCGATCCCGTAGGTGGTGATGGCGGCATCGACCTCGTCGGCCTTGGCGTCACCACTGGCCCGCAACCCGTCGAGAACGGCGACGACCACATGGGCGGCGTCGGTCTCGAAGTGCCGGCGGAGGGCCTGGCGCGTGTCGGAGAGACCGTAGCCGTCGGTGCCGAGCGGGCAGAACGACCGGGGCACCCAGCGGGCGATCTGGTCGGGGACCGCCTTCATGAAATCGGTGACGGCGATGACGGGACCGCGGGCCGAGTCGAGGATTTCGGTGACGTAGGGCGTGCGCGGTTGCAACGTTGGGTGGAGGCGGTTCCAGCGCTCGACGCTCAACGCGTCCTCCCGCAACGCCTTGTAGCTGGTCGCCGACCACAGCTCGACGGCCACGTCGTGATGCTCAGCAAGGAGCTCTCGGGCTTCGAGGGCGGCCTGGGAGGCCGAGCCGGAGAACAGCAGGGTGGCTTTCCTAGCCGGCCCTTCCGGTGCCTCGGCGAAGCGGTACAACCCTCGGAGAATGCCATCGTCGGTCCCCGCTCCGGCCGGCTTGGCGGGCATGACGTAGTTCTCGTTGTAGAGGGTGATGTAGTAGAAGATGTCCTCGGGTTGGGGCCCGTACATGCGCCGGATGCCGTCGGCCACGATCGCCGCCGTCTCGTAGGCGAACGCCGGGTCGTAGGCGGCCAGGTTGGGCACCGACGACGCCAGCAGCAGCGAGTGGCCGTCGTCGTGTTGGAGACCCTCGCCGAGCAGGGTGGTCCGACCGGCGGTGGCGCCCAGCAGGAAGCCCCGGCCCCGCATGTCACCGCAGGCCCAGATCAGGTCACCGACCCGTTGGAAGCCGAACATCGAATAGAAGATGAAGAACGGGATCATCGGCTCGCCCCATGTCGCGTACGCCGTGGCCGCGGCCGTGAAGTCCGCCATGCTGCCGGCCTCGGTGATGCCCTCCTCGAGGATCTGGCCGTCCTTGCCTTCCGAGTAGGAGAGCATCAGCTTGGAGTCGACCGGTTCGTAGAGCTGGCCCAGCGGGGCGTAGATCTTGACCTGTTTGAACAGCCCGTCGAGACCGAAGGTCCGGGCCTCGTCAGGGATGATGGGCACGATGCGCTGACCGATGCCCTTGTCGCGCACCAGGTTGCGCAGCAGGACGGCGAACGCCATCGTCGTCGACACCTCCCGCTTGCCCGACCCCTCCACGAACTCTGCGAACGTCTTGGTCTCCGGTTCGGGGAGGACCTTGCCCCGCACGGTTCGCTGGGGGAGGGTGCCCCCCAATGCCTGGCGGCGCGAGACCATGTACTCGTACTCGGGGCTCTCAGGGGCCGGCTTGAAGAACGGCGGTTCGCCGGCGATGAGCGCCTCGTCGGGGATCTCGTCGTTGAGGAACAACCGGTCGCGCAGGGCCTTGAGCTGCTTGGCGTTCATCTTCTTGATCTGGTGGGTGGAGTTGCGGGCCTCGATGTCGGGGCCCAGGGTCCAACCCTTGATGGTCTTGGCCAGGATCACCGTCGGCTGCCCGGTGGTCTCCGTCGCCGCCTTGTAGGCCGCGTAGAGCTTCCGGTAGTCATGACCGCCGCGCGGCAGGTTGCGAAGGTCGTCGTCGGAGAGATGCTCCACCAGGGCTCTCAGGCGAGGATCCTGACCGAAGAAGTGCTTGCGGATGTAGGCCCCGTCCTCCGTCGCCAGCTTCTGGAACTCACCGTCGACGGTGGTGTTCATCTTGTTGAGCAGCACCCCGTCCACGTCCCGGGCCAGCAGCTCGTCCCACTTGGAGCCCCACACCACCTTGATGACGTTCCATCCCGCCCCCCGGAAGGTGGCCTCCAGCTCCTGGATGATCTTGCCGTTGCCCCG
>JALYVP010000024.1 GCA_030853185.1 Actinomycetota bacterium
GTCCCGTTGGCCCGGAACCACACCAGGCGCCGGTACGGGGAGCTGGGCGCGGCGGCCCGGACCACGATCGGACGGACCTTCCACAGGAAGTTCTCCAGCTGTCCCGGGTCCCCCGCCTCGGTCTGGGGAACCAGGTCCGGCTCCGTCACGTCTGCCGGCATGGGCATCTGGTGCTCGTAGCCCTCCTCGTCGGGGACGTGGAAGCTGGCCTGGAGATTGAAGATGGCCTTCCCGTGCTGGATGCCCATGACCCGCCGGGTGGCGTAGGACCGTCCGTCGCGGATGCGGTCCACCTCGTAGACGATCGGGCGCTGCGGGTCGCCGGGCCGGAGGAAGTAGGCGTGCAGGGAATGGACGACCTTGTCCGGCACCGTCCGGATCGAGGCGACCAGAGCCTGAGCGGCCACCTGCCCGCCGAAGACCCGCATCTGCGGCTCGCTCGGGCTGACGCCCCGGAACACGTTGTCCTCGATCTGCTCGAGATCGAGGATGGCCCCAAGCCGGTCCATGGGGGTCACCTCGGCCCCCTCCGGCGCCCCGTCCCCCCGGGCCGTGATCGCTTGCTCCGCGGCTTGGCCCTCCATTCGAGCCATTCTCGCCGCCGGCGGCGGCCCTGTGCCACTTGCCCGTCCACCCCGGCGCGGGGCCGAGCCTCAGTTGACTTGGCGATTCCCCTCCTCCCAGAACTCGGAGCGCAGCTTGAATTTCTGCAACTTGCCCGTGGCGGTGCGAGGCAGGGTCTCCCGGAACTCCACCCGCTTGGGACACTTGTAGCCGGCCAGCAGGGTGCGGCAGTGGGCCGTGACGTCCTCGGCCGTGAGCTCCTCCCCCGGGGTCACCGTGACCAGGGCGGTCACCAGCTCACCCCACTTTTCGTCGGGGACACCGATGACGGCCACCTCCGCCACCTTGGGATGCGAGAAGACGGCGTCCTCGACCTCGATCGACGACACGTTCTCTCCCCCGGTGATGATCACGTCCTTGCGGCGATCGGAGATCTGCAGGTAACCGTCCTCGTCGATCACGCCGCCGTCGCCGGTGCGGAACCACCCATCGACGAGCACCTCGGCAGACTCGTCCGGCTGATTCCAGTACCCCTCCATCACCATGTTGGAGCGGACCAGGATCTCCCCCTCGGAGTCGACCCTGACCTGCGTGCTGATCACCGGAGGACCGGCTCGCCCCAGCTTCTGGGCCCGGTCCGACCCAGACAGCTCGTCCCACTCCTCTCGCCGCCGGTTCATGGTCACAAGGGGCGAGGTCTCGGTCAAACCGTAGATCTGGATGAACTCCCACCCGAGCTCCGACTCCACCTGCTCGATGGTCCGGCTGGGCGGCGGGGCCCCGGCCACGATGAGACGCACCTGGTCCCGCCCGGGGATGGGACCATCCCAATCCGGGGCGGCGTTGAGCACGGCGCTGACAACTGCGGGAGCGGCGCAGAGCAGGGTCACGCCGTGACGGTCCACCCGCCGAAGGATCTCCGCCCCGTCGATCTTGCGAATCACCACCTGGGGCGCTCCGACCCCGACCGCGGCCCACAGCATCCCCCACCCGTTGGCGTGGAACATCGGAAGGGTGTGCAGGTAGACATCGCGATCCGTGACCGCGGCGTGCCAGCCGAACGAGGTGGCGTTGACCCAGCAGTTGCGATGGGTCAGCATCACCCCTTTGGGCCGGGCCGTGGTCCCCGACGTGTAGTTGAGGGTGGCCAGCGCCGACTCGTCCGCATCCCAGGGCTCGGGCTCGACGCCGAAGCGATACAGCTCCTCGTCGGATTCCGCCCCCATGACGAAGCGGGGCCCGTCCACCTTGACCTCCGAGAGGGCGTCATCGACCTCGGGGTCGACGAGGAGCATCTTGGCCCCGGAGTGCTCGACGATGTAGCCGACCTCGGAGGCGGTCAGGCGGAAGTTGATCGGGACGAGGACGCGGCCGTAGCCACTCACCCCGGAGAAGGCGGCGAGGAGACGGGCGCTGTTGTGGGACACCATCGCCACCCGTTCACCCCGCCCTACCCCGAGGGCGTCGAGCCCGGCCGCCTGGGCCTTGGCCCGCCGGGCCAACTCCTCGAAGGACAACGAGCCCCAGGACTCGGCAGGCTGGTCGGGCTCGTCGATGACCCCCACTCGGTCGGGGTAGACGGTGGCAGCTCGGTCCAGGAAATCGGCGACGTTGAACGGTACGAACACGGTCGGGACCCTCCTCCGCCGGGTCCATGGCGACTCGGCATCCGTCGTTGATACTAAGGGGCGCGGGGTCCTGGGCGAGTGTGGCCCCGCCCGCCGGTCACATCTGGTGGAGGTTGTACCGCATCCCACTCGGGTCGGTGCAGTTGACGGTGCGACCGTATGGTTGGTCCTCAGGTTCAGTCGACGTCCCCCCTCCGGCCCGGACGCGGACGACCGCCGCGATGATGTCGTCGACCATGTAGCTGGGCACGACCGTCGCCCGGTCCTGACCTCCGCGCATCCCGATCATCGGGGCCGTGCCGATGACCTGGCGGCCGTCGGGCACGCTACCCGGAGCGTAGGTCCACCCGAGGACAGAACCGTAGAACGCTCGGGCCCGCGCGCCATCCACGACCTCAATGGTGAGATAGACCACATCGCCGTGTCCGGTGCCTTTGCTCCCCGGGCGCGGCTCGCCGGGGCCGGCTTGGTGCAGGGCGAACTCCATCCCCTGATCATCGGAGCACTCAGCGCTGCGGCCGTAGGGCGTGTCGCTGGGGTCGGCGGCTGTGCCACCGGCGGCGCGTACCCGCTCGACGGCGGCGTCGACGTCGTCGACCACGAACGAAAGGTAGGCGGTGGGATCACCGAGGTGGTGCCCGGCCGTTTCGAGCGCGGCGGCCCCGACCAGACCCTGAGCGGGGACCCCACCGTCCCGGAGCCGGGCGTGGTCAGCGGCAGGCGTGTAGCGCCACCCCAGCACCGAGGCGAAGAACTCGGCGGACAAGGCGTCATCGGACACCCAGAGCGAGACGTAACCAACGTCACCGTGGCGAGCCTGTTCGAGCTCGGGGGCCGCGGATCCGACCGGATCGCCCGACAGCATCCAGCGATGCCCGAACGGATCACGGATCACCGCGTTGCGACCGTAGGCGTGATCAGCAGCCGGCCGTTCCAGCTCGGCGCCCGCCGCCGTCGAACGGGCCACGACCGCGTCGACATCGCCGATCGTCGCCACCAGGCTGACCGTCGCCCCCCGTCCCGGATCCGGTGCCGCCACCGACGCCAACTCGGACGGGTCGTCAGCCACATAGATCACCGAACCGGCGACCTCGAGCTCGCTGTGGCCGATGCGACCGTCGTCCATCACCATCGGTTCGCCCCGGAGGCGGGCACCGAAGGCTTCTGCGTACCAATCCAGGGCCCGGCGGGCATCACCCACGATGAGGTAGGCCACCACACCCGGCGTCGTCACCGCGGGCGGATCATCGGATAGCTGCTGGGTGGACATGGAGTCTCCTCTCGAGAACAGGGTCTGCTCGAGCTGCGAGCGCAGCCGGCCAGCGAAGACCGGGTCGGGGGCGGCCGGTGCCGCCAGGGGACGCAGGTCCGCAAACGGGTCAGCCATCGTCGCTCCCACCCGCCTCGTAGGCCCGGCGGAACGCCAACCGGGCCCGCACCAGCAGCGCCTCGGTGGCGTGCACGGTACGCCCGAGCAGAGCGGCTACCTCCGGGACGGGAAGATCATCGAAGTAGCGCAGCATGAGGGCGCTGCGATGGTGGGAACCGAGGCCGTCAAGGGTCTGACGGGCCCACAAGGCGTCGATACGGACATCCCAGCCCGCCTCGTGGACCTCGTCGCCCTCCCCCACGGCCCGTAGCCCCCGCTCCTCGCGTGCCTGGCGCCGCCAATGGTCGACCAGCTTGTGGCGGGCCACTCCGATCAGCCACGCCACCGATATCGACGGCGGGTCGACCCGCTTGAGGGCGGCGGCCGCGGCTAGCATGGTCTCGGCGGTGA
The DNA here is from genome assembly GCA_030853185.1 of Actinomycetota bacterium. Lineage (GTDB taxonomy): Bacteria > Actinomycetota > Acidimicrobiia > Acidimicrobiales > Palsa-688 > JALZAH01. The sequence continues at coordinate 3,973 of JALYVP010000024.1, forward strand.
GGTCTTCGGCCACCGCCGCCCGGCCGCAGCGGGCCAGGAGGTAGCCGTATACCTGGGGCAGGGCCCGGTCATAGAGGGCGAGCAGCTCCTGGCGGGGATCGGCGACCGAGGCGGCGGATGCGGATGGCCTCACGCCCCCATTGTCGAACAGAAGACCACCGCTCCGACGGGCGGAGCGGGAAATACCCTGACGCTGGCGGCGCCGGTAGCGTGCGGCCGTGTCCGGCCCGTCCCGCCCCATCTGGTACCTGTCGTATGGATCCAATCTGTCCTGGGCCCGGTTCAGCTGCTACTTGACCGGCGGAACACCCCCAGGAGCCCGGCGGGCCAACCTCGGCGCCCGCGACCCTTCGGCGCCGCGAGCCGAAGCCGCCCTGACCCTTCCCGGGCAGGTCTATTTCGCCGGCACATCCGCCATGTGGGGTGGCGGCGTGGCCTTCTACGACCCCGACATTCCTGCGTCGACGCTCGCACGCGGGTATCTCCTCACTGGCGAGCAATTCACCGACGTCATGGCCCAGGAGCTGGGAGCTGTCCCGGGGACGATCTCCGTTCTGCCGCCCCTGGCGGTCGGCGACCGGGTCGAGATGGCATCCGGTCGCTACGGGACGCTGCTGGTCTGCGGCGAGCACGACGGGATCCTCACGGCGACCTTCACTGCTCCCTGCGCCATGGCGGACGTCCAGGTGGCCGCGCCGAGCCTGGCCTATCTGGCCACCCTGGCCATCGGCCTCTCCGAATCCCACGGCCTCGATGTGGCCGCCCAGGCCGCCTACCTGGCCGCCCTGCCCGGCGCCGCTCCCCGCTGGGAAAACCCTGGCCTGGCCGCCGTCCTCGGTAGGTTGCCCGGCGGGCGCTGAGGGTCGCACGGTTGGGTCAGGCGGGGCGGTACCGGATGGCGAGGGCCCGACGGAGGTGCTCAGACCGGTTGGGCAGGGAGCCATGGATCAGGTCGGGATGGTGGGCGACCACATCGCCCGGGGCCAGGGTGAGCTGGCGGGCCAAGGTGGCGTCCACCAGGGCCGGGTCGATCTCGGCGCCGAACACACTCGGCTCCTCCAGGCTCGGGCGCAGGGGCTGAGCGGCGAGAGCATGGCTACCGGGGATCACCCGCAGCCCGCCGTTGGCCTCACCGGTCGGGTCCAGGGGGACCCAGAGCGTTACCGCCTCGGTGATGCCAAAGCGGGTCCGCCACGGGTGACCGTCCTGATGCCACAGCACCGGCAGGCCGCGACGAGGCTCCTTGACAAGATAGGTACAACCGAATGCAAGGGGATCGGCGTCGAGGATGCACCGGGCGATGGTCGCGAGCCGCGGATCATCGGCAATCCCGGCCAGCACCCGATCGCTTCCGAGGAGGCCGGTCGCGATCGGGCCGGGCGGATGGTCCCGAGCCTGAAGATGGTGGAGATGCTCGATGCACGCCGCCACCGCGGCCGCATCCATGACGCCGGGAACCACGGCAAAACCATCCCGTCGATATCGCAGCGCCGCGGCCGCCGTGCTCACCGGGAGGGCGACGCGTGCAGGTTGTAAGGTCGGGACCAGCGAAAGGGGTTGATCATGGGGGTTCAGGTCGTAGAAGGGGCCATGATGAAGTGCTCGTTCGGGATGACGCCCGCGCCACTCAGCGTGATTCCTACGGGGGTCACGGCCGGGGGTCTGCCGGCGGCCACGATCATGGACATGGCCCCCATGGTAAACATCCCGACCTTCGGCATGTGCACGACCGTGACCAATCCTGAGGTGGCGACGGCCACGACGGCCGCACTCGGTGTGCTCACCCCGATGCCGTGCATTCCGGTGACGGTGGGCCCTTGGGCTCCCGGCGCCGTTACCGTGACGATCGACGAAATGCCTGCCCTGACCAACGAGTGCATCTGCATGTGCTCGTGGGGTGGTGTCATCGAGATCATCGAACCGGGGCAGGTGATGGTCGAGGCAACCTGACAGCCCCCGGTCAACGCCGGTAACCCCTTCTCGGACAGCAAAGAGCCCAGGCCAAAGGCGCTTGCACGCTTCTGACCTGGACTTTCGTTCCGGTGGGCCGGGGAGGATTTGAACCTCCGAAGGCTGCGCCGGCAGATTTACAGTCTGCTCCCTTTGGCCACTCGGGCACCGACCCTGGAGCGTGCGACGTTAGCCGCTGGCGAACGGCATCGCCGAGAGGTGTCAGTAGTAGATTGCCCGGCGAACGCCGCCCCGCAGGGGATGGTGTCGCCGGTGATGGCAACGCTCAGCGGCGATGCCAACCAGGTGACGGCGGTGCCACCTCGGCGGCGGTGTCAGGTCCATCAGCTCCTCCTTCGATCGGTGCCAGCCCGGTTCACGGATCGACGAGCTCCGTCTTGTTGACTTTGCCCATGGCATTGCGGGGCAAGGCATTGACCAGCTCCACCCGCCGGGGGCGTTTGTGGACGGCCAGCTCACCGGCCACAAATTCGATGAGCTCGCCGCTGGTGACGCCGTCAGCGACGACGAAGGCGACCAGAACGGCGCCCAGGTCAGGGTCGGGGGCACCAACCACCGCTGCTTCGGTGACCCTGGGGTGGGCCAGCAGGGTGGCTTCCACCTCGCCGGTTCCGATCCGGTAGCCCCCGGATTTGACCAGATCGGTGCTGCGCCGCCCCAGGAGCCGGTGATACCCGTGCCCGTCCACCGTGGCCACGTCGCCAGTCCGGAACCAGCCGTCGACCGTGAACGGCGACTCGGCGTCGGCCGGCTGGTTCCAGTAGCCGGCCATGACAGTGGGGCCCCGAACCTCGAGATCGCCGATGCTCTCCCCGTCGGCGGCCACGGCCCGTCCGTCCTCGCCCCGCAGCCGCGCCTGCACCCCCTTCAGGGGGGTACCGACCCAACCAGGCCGGGGATGGTCCTCGGCGCGCACGCTGAGGGTGATCAACGTCTCCGTCATGCCGTAACGCTCGACGGGCGCATGCCCGCTGATGGTCCTGAGGCCCTCGAACACCGGACCGGGGAGGGCGGCGCTGCCCGACACCAGCAGGCGGGCGGGCCGGAGGGCGGCGCCCGCCGCCCCGTCGGCGGCGATCCTCGACCACACCGTCGGCACCCCGAACAGCATGGTCGCGCCGGCGTGGCCGACGGCGCGGGCGTAGTTGGCCGGAGTGGCTCGACCGGTGTGCACCATCCGTCCGCCCCAGTACAGCGGACCGAGAAGGCCGAGCACCAGCCCATGGACGTGAAACAGCGGCAGCCCGTGGGCCACCACGTCGTCGTCTCCCACCGCCCAGGCGTCGGCCAGACCGTCGAGGCAGGCGGTGATGGCGGGACCGGAGATCGGCACCCCCTTGGGCGGGCCGGTCGTGCCTGACGTGTACAGCAACAGGGCCGGAGCTGACGGGGGACGCGCCGTGATGGACAACGAGGCCCGTTGGTCGAGATTGACCGGCGCTGAGACGATTCCCGCCGGTCCGTCCCCGCTCGTCGATTCCCCGGTAAGGAGAAGGACGGCCGCGGCCGAGTCGGTCAGGATGTGGTCGCGCTCGGCCGGGCCCGAGTCGACCGGAACGGGAACGATCACGGCGCCGGCCGCCAGCGCCCCCACCACAGCCACGATTGTCTCCAGGCTCGCCCCGGCCTCGACGGCGACGACCCCGGCGCCACCCAGGTTGGCCGCCACGGCCCCGGCCGCCTCGGCCAGGGCGGCCGTCGACAGCGATCGCCCGGCCACGCTGACCAGCTCCGCCCGATCTGCTGCGTCGGGCGCCAGGTGGACCAGGAGGGCTGCGGTCATGTGCCACCGTGCATGCCGGGCGACCCTACCGGCGCCGCTCGCGTCCCCGCAGGGGGCGCCGGTAGCGTGGGGGCATGCCCACCTTCGACGTCGTGTCCCAGGTCGACAAGCAGGAGGTCCGCAACGCGGTGGACCAGGCCCGCCGCGAGCTGGCCACCCGGTTCGACTTCAAGAACACCGATTCGTCCATCGACGGCGACGACCTGGCGTTCGAGCTCCACTCGGCCACCGACGACCGGCTCCGCGCCGTGGTCCAGGTGCTGGAGGAGAAGCTGGTCAAACGGAAGATCTCCCTCAAGGCCGTCGAGTACGGCAAGGTCGAGCAGGCGGCCAAGGGGACGGTCCGTCAGACGGTGACGCTCAAGGCGGGCATCTCGTCCGACAACGCCAAGGCCATCAACCGTTTCATCAAGGACAAGGGCCCCAAGGGGGTGTCCTCCCAGACCCAGGGCGAGCAGCTCCGGGTGACGGCCAAGAAGCGTGACGACCTGCAGGCGGTCATCGCCGCCCTGCGCGACGAGGACTTCGGGATCGCTCTGCAGTTCGAGAACTTCCGGGATTGAGCGTCTGGCTCAGTACTCCTTGGCCCACTGCTGGGACCGGAGCCGGGCGATGCGGTCCTCGGTCGGCGGGTGGTCGGCAAAGAGCTTCTTGAACGAGACCCGGTTCAGGGCCAGCGGGTTCATGATGTACAGCCCGGCCATCTCCGGGCGGGCGGCCGGCATGGGGATCTGCTGCGACGCCGACTCCAGCTTCTGCAACGCCCGGGCCAACGGTTCGCCGTCGCCGATCAGGCGGGCACCGGAGCGGTCCGCCTCGTACTCGCGGCTGCGCGACAGCGCCATCTGCAGCAGGCCCGCGGCCACAGGGGCGAGGACGGCGAGGGCGAGGACCTCGATGATGTTGCCCCCCTCCTCCCGGTCACCACCGGTGAAGATCGCCGACCACATGGCCATCCTGGCCACGAACGTGATGGCCATGGCGATGGCCGCGGCCACCGACGAGATGAGGATGTCGCGGTTGCCCACATGGCTGATCTCGTGCGCCAGCACGCCTCGCAGCTCGTCCCACGAGCAGATCTGCAGGATGCCCTGGGTCACCGCCACCGCCGCATGATCGGGGTTACGCCCGGTGGCGAAGGCGTTGGGCTGGGCGTCAGGCGTGACGAACAGCTTGGGCATGGGCATCCCGGCCCGCTCGGTCAGATCCCGGACGATGGCGTAGTACTCGGGCATCTGCGCTTCGGAGACGGGCTGGGCCCGGGCCGCCTTGATGGCGATCCGGTCGGAGAACCAGTAGGAGAAGCCGGTGATGCCCAGGCCGAGAAGCAGGCCGATCACCAGCCCCACCCGGCCGCCTATGGCGCCGCCGACCAGGATGAACACCGCCCCGAGGGCAGCGAGCAGCACTGCGGTCTTGAGACTGTTCCTGCTCACGATGTCGTCCTTTCGTTGCCACCGTTATACGTCACCGGTGGCCAGATCGGCACCTGGGCACCTGAGAATCCGCCAAGTTTCTCAGGCCCCGTTCGGCGGTTCAGTCGTAGTAGCCGGAGTGGATGTACACGCACGGGACCCCGGCCTGGCGGAACATCTCGACATTGCGCCGGTCGTCCTCGAAGGCCAGCCGGGGCTCGAGACCGAGGGCCCGCAACTCGTCGACCGAGCGACGCTTGAAGCGGCGGGCCGCCCCGTAGTCGCCGAAGTCCCGCATGATGAGCAGGTCCCACCGCAGGCGGTAGCGATCCAACCACGCCAGGGTCTGGGGTTGGACCCGCGCCGGGCGACCAGTGAGCAGGACGACGGGCAGCGCCGGATCGAGCAGCTCGAGGAGGCGGGCCACCTCCTCGATGACGGCGTCGTCGCCGCAGGCCTCGAAGAACGCATCCCAGTCCCTCCGACCTCCCTCGACGAAGTGCTGGCGGGTGGCAGCATCGGACAGCACCCCGTCGAGGTCGAAGATCACGGTCGGTCCGGGCTGGACGGGCTCGTCCCGCCAGCGCCAGTGTTCGGGGCTCAGCCGTCCTCCGCCGGAGCCGACGACGACCGCTTGCGGATCTCGTCGACCACGCCGGGATCGGCGAGCGTGGTGGTGTCACCGAGGTCGCGACCCTCGGCCACGTCCTTGAGCAGGCGACGCATGATCTTGCCGCTGCGGGTCTTCGGCAGGTCGTCGGTGAAGATCACCGTCTTGGGCCGGCCGAACTTGCCGATCTGTTCGGCCACATGGGTTCGGAGTGCCTCGCCGTGCTCGTTGTCGGGTTCGAAGTCCGACTTCAGGGTCACGAACGCCACGATCGCCTGACCGGTCGTCTCATCCTTGGCCCCGACCACAGCCGCCTCGGCCACGCTCTCATGGGCGACAAGGGCCGACTCGACCTCGGTCGTCGAGATCCGGTGCCCGGAGATGTTCATGACGTCGTCGACCCGGCCCAGTAGCCAGAAGTAGCCCTCGTCGTCCAGCTTGGCTCCGTCACCGGCGAAGTACTTGCCCTCGAATCGGCTCCAGTAGGTCTCCTTGAACCGCTCAGGGTCGCCGTAGATGCCCCGCAGCATGGACGGCCACGGCCGATCGAGGGTCAAGAAGCCGACATCGACAGGGACCTTCTCTCCCTTGTCGTCCACCACCTGGGCGGAGATGCCGGGCAGGGGGAAGGTGGCCGATCCGGGCTTGAGCGTCGTCGCCCCGGGCAGGGGGGAGATCATGATGGCCCCCGTCTCGGTCTGCCACCAGGTGTCGACGACCGGGCAGCGCTCCCCTCCGATGTAGTGGTGGTACCAGATCCACGCGGCCGGGTTGATGGGTTCGCCCACCGATCCGAGCACCCGCAGGGTGGACAGGTCGTGGGCCTCGGGGTAGCGCGTCCCCCACTTCATGCAGGCCCGGATGGCGGTTGGGGCGCAGTACAGGATCGACACCTTGTACTTCTCGATGATGGACCACCACCGGTCCTTGTCGGGGTGATCGGGGGCGCCCTCGTAGAGGACACCGGTCGACCCGTTGGCCAGGGGCCCGTAGACGATGTAGCTGTGCCCGGTGACCCAGCCGATGTCCGCTGCGCACCAGTACACGTCGGTCTCGGGGTGCAGGTCGAAGACGTACTTGTGGGTGTAGGCCACCTGGGTCAGATAGCCACCGGTGGTGTGCATGATGCCCTTGGGCTTTGCCGTCGTGCCGCTGGTGTAGAGCAGGTAGAGCAGGTCCTCTGAGTCCATCTGCTCCGCTTCGCAATGCTCGTCGGCGTCGGCCATCAGGTCGTGCCACCAGTGGTCGCGGCCCTCGGTCATCGACACCTCCTCGTCGACCCGCTTGACCACCACGGCCGCGGTGATGGAGGGAGTCTCGGCCAGGGCCACGTCCACCGCCGGCTTCAGCAGGTTGGCCTTGCCCTTGCGCCACCCACCGTCGGCGGTGATGACGACCTTGGCCTCGGCATCGACGATCCGGTCGCGCAGTGCGCCGGCGGAGAACCCTCCGAAGACCACCGAGTGGGCGGCGCCGATCCGGGTACAGGCCAGCATCGCTACGGGCAGCTCGGGAATCATCGGCATGTAGATGGCGACCCGGTCACCGCGGGTGACGCCGAGACCCTTGAGGACGTTGGCGAACCGCTCGACATCGGCGAGCAGATCGGCATAGGTGATGGTCCGGGTGTCGCCCGGCTCGCCCTCGAAGTGGTAGGCGACCCGATCACCGTGGCCGGCCTCGACGTGGCGGTCCACGCAGTTGACGCTCACGTTGAGCTTGCCGCCCACGAACCACTTGGCGAAGGGCGACTCCCATTCGCAGATCGTGTCCCAGTCCTGATACCAGTCGAGCAGGTCGCCGGCCTGCCGGGCCCAGAAGCCCTGCCAGTCGGCCTCGGCTTCGTCGTAGACCTTGGCATCAACGATGAGGGCATCCTTCTTGAACGCCTCGGGCGGCGCGAAGGTGCCCCCTTCGTCGAGGTCCAACGCCTCGACCGCCCCACTCTCGTCGTTGCCAGCCATGGTCGACCTCCCCCGGTAGTCCGTTGCCCACCGTTCTACCCGAACTTCGGGGTCAGATCACCAGATGGGTGCCCCCATCGACGAGGAGGACCTGGCCGGTGACGTACGGGATGGTCGCCAGGCGGTAGGTGGCCTCGGCCACGTCGGCCGGCGTCCCCACCCGCCGGAGGGGGGCGGCGGCGGCCACCGCCGCATGCAGATCCGCCCAGTCGGAGGTCCACGGGGTCTCGATCAGGCCGGGGGCCACGGCGTTGACGGTGACCTCCGGCCCGACCACCTTGGCCAGCAGCCGGGTCTGGTGCTCGAGCGCCGCCTTCGAGCAGGCATACGGCAACGAGCTTCCCGTCTCCCTGCTCCCGGCCAGCGACGACATGTTGACGATCGACCCGCCACCATCCGCTTTGAGCCGGGGCATGGCGGCCTGGCTCATCAACCACGAGCCGAACACGTTCACGGCGAAGACCCGCTGCCACAAGGCCAGATCGGCTCCCTCCAGGTCGGCATGGTCGACCTTGCGGGTGTAGCCGGCGTTGTTCACCAGGATGTCCAGACGCCCCCAACGATCGGTCCCGGCCACGATCCGCGCCACGTCCGCCGGATCGGACACGTCTCCCTTCACGTAGACGGCATCGGGAAGCGAGGCGGCGATCGCCTCGCCGGCTTCCACCGACGATGCCGAGTTGACGACGATGGCGGCCCCCTCGTCGGCCAGCCGGCGGGCGACGGCCTCGCCGATCCCGCTCGAGGACCCAGTGACCAGCGCTACCCGGCCTTCCAGTGCTCCCACGACCCAGACCTCCTCTGCCGCGACGTCTGCGGCGGCGACGGGTAGCGTAGGACGGGGTCGGCGGGCCCCGCAGGGGCACCTGCTGCCCTGCTCCCGTTGCCTTCACCATTCATGAGCGAACCCTCCTCCCCATCTGTCCCCGACCTGGTGACCGTGGACATCGCCGTCGGTGGCCGGGTCCTGGTCGTCTCCGATCTGCGCTTGGGCCCAGGGGCCACGTCGGGCCCAGCCGCTCCCTCCCAGACCGCGGCTGTGGCCGAGCTGGTCGGCGCCATCGAGGCATGGAGCGGACCGGGCGCCCTGGTCTTCAACGGAAACCTCGTCGCCGCCCCCTCGGGTGCGGGTGAGACCAAGCGCATCGTTGCCGCCGTGAGGGCGGCGCTGGCCGCCCATCCCCGGCTGGTGGAGGCGGCCAAGGCCTTCGCCTCCGGGCCGGGGCGACAGGTGCTGGTGCTCCCCGGCGCCACCGACGCCTGCCTGGCCTGGCATGACGCGGCCCGGGCGGAGGTGGCGCGCCAGTTGGGCGCCGAGGTCGCCCTTTCGGCCACGCTCCGCATCGAGACCGGAAGCGGCCGGCGGGTGGTGCAGGTGGAGCCCGGCCACCGCCTCGATCCTCTCGCCGCCTTCAGCGATCCCCGCAACCCGGGGGAGAGCCCGCTGGCCCAACACCTCCGCGAGGACGTGCTCCCGGCTGCGGCCGCCAGCCAGGGCTCCAGGCGGCGGGCGTCGTGGCTGGCGGGGGCCGGGCAGCTCGACGATCCCGCCGCCTTTCCCCGCTTCGTGGCGTCCCGGCTCGCCTACCGGCGTCTGGCCCGGGCGGCGTGGTTGCTGCTGCTACCGATCATCGCCGGCATCGCCCTGCGGGCCCCCGCCCTGGCTTTGGCCCGGACCAGGGGTCTCACCCACACCGGCGCCCGCACCGCTCTCCTGGTCGGCGCCAGCGCCGTTGAGCTCGTCCTCCTCGCTGCCATCATCGCCGCGTCGATCAGGGGAACGTGGCATGCGCTCAGTGCCCTGTCGCTCGGCGTGGACCGGCGGGACCCCAATGAGGCGCCGCGATCCCTGGCCCGGGACCTGGTGACCGCCGGCGGCCACATCGGCCTCATCACGGGGCACACGTGCCGGCCCGAGCTCACCCATCTGGGTGCCGGCTTCTACGCCAACACCGGTTGTGCGACCGACGTTGTCGCCGAGGTCGCCGGCCGCCTCCCGGGGCTCGGTCTCCCGTCGGTGTTCCTGGGCCACCGCCAGATTGCCTGGGTCGAGCTGGAGGCGGGCGCCGACCTGCACGTCCGGTTGCTCCACGCCCGCGCCGACCTGCCGGGAGCGACCGTTTCCGAGCGGATGCTGGCCCGCCGGGGCCCCGGCGCGACCAGGAGCCGGGGCGAGGGCCGTCCCGAGGTCGTGGCCACGTTCCCCAAGGGTCGGTCCTGGCCGCCGGCCACCAACGACCAGCCTCGTCGGCGCCTGGTGCGGCGGGTGGCCGCCCTGTTCGTCGCCGGGGCCGGGTTCATCACCCTCGTCTCGTCGCTCTCCGACCCGGTGCGCGACCGGCTCGCCGATGTTCGGGACGTGTTCCCGATCGTGGTGCCCGAGACCGCGGCTGCCCTCACCGCCCTGGCCGGCGTCGGGTTGCTGCTCCTCGCCCGGGGCATCCGCCGGGGCCAGCACCGGGCGTGGGCCGTGTGCCAGATCGTGCTGCTCACCTCGGCCGTGCTCCACCTGGTCAAGGGGGCCGACGTCGAAGAAGCGGTGGTCGCCCTGGCCGTGGCCGCCTTCCTGTGGGTCAACCGGGTGTCCTTCCAGGCCGCCGCTGACGTACCGCCGTTGCGGCGCGGCATCGCGGCCGTCGCCGGGTCGGCCGTCGCCACCATCGTGGCCGGCGCTCTCGGGATCGAGATCAGCACCTGGATCAGCGCCGCCACCAGGCGGGGACCCCACTTCCACCTGTCGTGGGCCCGGGCCTTCCAGGCCATCGTCGAGCGGGGGGTGGGGATCCACCATGTCTTCCTCCCCCACCGGATCGACCGCTTCGTCTCGCCCGGCGCCGTCGTGGTCGCCGTGGCCCTGGTCGTCGTCACCGTGGCCCTCACCTTCCGGCCGGTGGTGGTCAGGGCCCGTCACCGGGGCCACCGGGGCGGGGCAACCGGCGGTTCCGGCACCGGGACCGCCGGGGACCTGGCCCGGGCCCGGGCCATCGTGGGCCGGCACGGATCGGGGACCCTCGACTACTTCGCTCTGCGCCCCGACAAGGACTTCTTCTTCTGGGGAGACACCCTCGTCGCCCACGCCGTCTACGGCGGGGTGTGCCTGGTCTCCCCCGACCCGGTCGGCCCGGTGGCCGAGCGGGAAGAGGCGTGGCGGGCGTTCCGGACCTTCGTCGACCGCAACGGTTGGGCCCTCGGCGGCCTCGGTGCCGGGGAGGAATGGCTCCCCATCTACCGGGCGACCGGCATGCACGACCTCTACGTGGGGGACGAAGGAGTCGTCCGCACCGAGCGGTTCACCCTTGAGGGAGGCCGGTTCAAGGGGCTCCGCCAAGCCGTCAACCGGGTGGCCAAGTACGGCTACACCATCAGCTTCCACGACCCCTCCGCCCTCGAGCCGGCGCTGGGCGACGCGTTGAAGGCGGTGATGACCAAGAGCCGCCGCGGTGACGTCGAGCGGGGCTTCTCCATGACCCTCGGACGGGTCTTCGAACCGGACGACGACGGGCTCCTCCTGGCGGTCGTCCACGGGCCGGCGCCGGGGTCCGACCCGGGCGTCGCCGGGCCGCCGGTGGCGTTCTGCCAGTACGTCCCCGCCCCCGGCATCGGTGGCTACTCCCTGGACCTGATGCGCCGCGACGACGGCGACCATCCCAACGGGCTCATCGACTTCGCCGTGGTGGAGACCATCCGGTACCTGCAGGCCAAGGGCGGCGGCGGTCTCGGGCTCAACTTCGCCACCATGCGCGCCGTGTTGGCCGGCGAAGCGGGAGAGGGCCTCACCACCAAGGTGCAGGCCTGGCTTCTCCGGCGGATGGGTGACTCGATGCAGATTGAGTCGTTGTGGAAGTTCAACGCCAAGTTCGACCCCGATTGGCAGCCTCGCTACGCCGTCTACGACGCCCCCGAGAACGCCCTGGCCACCGCCATCGCCGTGGCCCGCGCCGAGTCGTTCTGGGAGCTGCCGGTCATCGGGCGGTTCCTGGTGCCCTCGGCGGGCCGGACCGTGTCGCCCGCTGGTGAGCCTCAGCCCATCCCGGCCGCCCCGGCGGGCGCCGGGACCCGCCGGCCGGGCTCAGAAGAACATCGTGGCTTGCCTGGCGAAGTCGATGACCGGCGACGACACGCCGGCGAAGATGGTGAAGGCAACGCACACGGCGAGGGTGATCCCCACCGTGAAGGGGATCTTGACCTTCCCGGTCGGCGGGTCCAGCAGGGCGATGGCCCCCGCCTGACCCTTCGCGGCCTGAGCCTCCGCCGGGGCAGGCGCCGGGCCGGGCGGGGCCCCGGCCTCAGCGCCGGAGGAGGCGGCGGCGGGACCGGGGACGCCATTACCCTCCTTGGCCCTGGCCGGACCGGGATAGTCGAGACCGGCCATCGGCGACAGGCCGGCGGTGGCCGTCCCATCCTCGACGCTGGCGCCTCCTTCAGATGATGAGTACATGAGGATGCCCACCCGCAGGTAGAAGAAGGCGGCGATGGCGGCGGCGAGCATGCCGATGACCGCCAGGGCGTACTGGCCTCGTTGCACCGCCGCTTCGATGACGTAGAACTTGGCCAGGAAGCCGCTGGTGAACGGAACCCCGGCCTGGGCCAGGAGCAGGACCAACAGGATCAGAGCCAGGCCCGGGCGGCGCCGGGCCAGGCCCCGGATGGCACCGAGGTCGTTGCGTTCCTCGCCCGTTCCCTGGATGACGCTGACCACTGCGAAGCTCCCGGCGATGATGAACGTGTAGGTGAGCAGATAGAACAGCGCCCCGGCCGTGCCCAGGGCCGATCCGGCCTGGAGACCGATCAGGACATAGCCGGCCTGGCTGATCGACGAGTAGGCCAACATCCGCTTCAGGTCCCTCTGGACGATGGCCAGCACCGAGCCGACGAGGAGGGTCAGGACCGCCATCACCCAGATGATCGGGCGCCAGTTGGCCTGCTGGGAACCGAAACCCTCGAGGAGGATCCGCAGCAGGCCGGCGAACCCGGCCGCCTTGGCGACCGACGCCATGTACCCGGTGAACGGTGTCGGTGACCCCTGGTAGACGTCGGGGGTCCAGAAGTGGAAGGGCACCGCCGCCACCTTGAAGCCCAGCCCGACGATGAGCAGGGCCATGCCGGCCAGCAGCACCCCACTGTTGAGCAGAACGTTGGTACCGAGGAACTGGGCCATCTCGGTGAACTGGGTGGTACCGGTCGCCCCGTAGGCCAGAGCCGCCCCGTAGAGAAAGATGGCCGACGAGAACGAGCCCAGGATGAAGTACTTGAGCCCGGCTTCGCCCGACTCCGCCCGGCGGCGGTGGAACGCGGCGAGCACGTAGAGGGCGATGGACATGATCTCCAGGCCCAGGAACAGCATGATCGTTCCGGCCGACTCGGCCATGAGCATGGCCCCGACGCCGGAGAGGCACATGAGGGCGTAGGCCTCCACCCCGTCGAGCCCTTCTCGCTGCAGGTAGCTGTCCGACAGCAGGGCCCCGAACACGGTGGCCACGCTGATCAGCAGGCAGAAGAGCATGGAGAAGTGGTCGTAGAAGACCTGCCCGCCGATGGTCACCTGCGGCTTGTGGTCGGAGATGTCGAGCCAGCACAACGCCGAGGCCACCGCCGCCAGGCCGCCGATGACGGCAGTCAAGAGGGGGTACAGGGCGGGCCGGGAGCGGCGGGGGATCAGCGCGGAGACGGCCAGGAGGACGAGCGAGCCGATGCCCAGGACCAGCACGGGGGCGATGCTGCGGTACTCCACGGGGATGTGGAGGCTGGCCTTGGCGGTGCACAGCGATTGGACGACGTTGCCCTGCAGGCACTGAGCTGCTTGGGTGTGGAGGGCCGCCTGGGCAGGGAGGGCCTCCAGGGCGACGATCCTCACGGGTTGCCTCCTGTGGTGCCGGTGCTCGGCGAGCTACCCGACGGCGGGGGCGAAGCGGTGGCCACACCGCTCGGCGCCTGGCCGGGGCCATCGACGATCTGATTGGCGGGAACGGCGTAGACCCGTCCGGGCCGCCCGTTGGCGGGTATGCCGAAACCGGGATCGGCCCGGTACACGTGGGTCACCAGATGGTCGACCGAAGGGGTGACCCGGTCGAGGAACGGCTTGGGGTAGATGCCGAGGAACACGATGCCGGCGACGAGCGGCAGGATGGCACCTCGCTCCCGCCAGGTCATGTCCTTGACGACGGCGTTGGCACCGGTGGCCACCCCGTGGAAGACCCGCTGGTAGGCCCACAGCAGGTAGATGGCCGAGAGGATCACGCCGGTGGCGCCGACCACCGCCCACCAGCGGTGGGTCACGAAGGTGCCGACCAGGACGAGGAACTCACCGACGAAGCCGTTGAGGCCGGGGAGGCCGATGGCGCTCATGATCACCAGGACGAACACCCCGGCCAGCACGGGGGCGCTCTTCTGCAACCCGCCCAGCTCGGCGATCTTGAACGTCTGGCGCCGCTCCCAGATGATCCCGACCAGGAAGAACATGGCCCCTGTGGTGAGACCGTGGTTGACCATCTCCAGGACCGCCCCCGTGAGGCCCTGGGAGCTGAAGGCGAAGACACCGAGGACGATGAACCCGACATCGGCGACCGAGGCGTAGGCAACGAGGCGCTTGAGATCCTTCTGGACGATGGCCACGATCGCCCCGTAGGTGATGCCCAGGGCACCCAGTGTCAGCAGCACAGGGGCCAGGTCCACGGCCGCCTTGGGGAACAGGAACACCCCGAAGCGCAGGATCCCGTAGGTGCCGAGCATGAAGACGATCCCGGCGATGACCATCGAGCCGGCTGTCGGCGCCTCGGAGTAGGCGTCGGGCATCCACGTGTGGAACGGGACGACCGGCATCTTCACCGCGAAGGCCACGGCCATCGCCGCGAAGATCAGCTTCTGGTCAGCGGCCGGAAGGGAGCCCGACAGGCGGGTCAGGGTGATCAGGTCGAAGGTCTGGTGACCGCCGTTGTGGGGGGCGGCCAGGAAGACCAGGGCGATGATGCCGACGAGGAGGAACGCCGAGCCGGCGAACGTGTAGACGAAGAACTTCATCGCCGCGTAGTTGCGCCGGAAGGCACCCCACCCGGAGATGACGAAGTAGCCGGGCACCAAGGTGACCTCGAACATGACGAAGAACAAGAACAGGTCCATGGACAGGAACGTGGCGATGCACGCCCCTTCGAGGAGGAGCATCCAGCCCATGAACGACTTGGCGCTCCCCCGGATCCTCGGCCCGGCCATGGCCACGGGGAACAGCAGGGCGGTGACGGCGACGAGGAAGAGGGAGATGCCGTCGACGCCCACCTTCCAGGCGATGCCGAAGCTGGAGATCCAGGCGTGCTGGCTGACGAACTGGAAACCGGCCTGACCCTTGTGGAACTCGACCACCAGCGTGACGGCGAGGGCCAGCTCGGCCAGAGCCACCAGCATGCCGAGAAGCTTGGCGTCCTCGTCATGAGACGACGGGACGACGGTGACGGCGACCGCCCCGATGACGGGCAGGAGGATGGCGACGGTGAGGATGGGGAATCCGAGGGCGGTGTTCATGAGCTCAGTTGCCCACCCGGGCGGCGACGTAGCAGAGCACGGCGGCGATGCCGACGCCGAAGGCGAGGGCATAGTTGCGGACGTAACCGGTCTGCAACCGGCGGAGACGGCGGCCGGTGCCGGACGTCAGGTGAGCGAGGCCGTTGATCCCGCCGTCGACCACCTTGGCGTCCACCCCGTATGCCAGACCAACAGCAGCGCCGTTCAGGGGCCCGGAGACGGTGGCGGCCAGGCCGTCGTCGAGGAACCATTGGCGTCGGAGGAACGCCGGCTCCAGTTGGGGGTGCTCGGAGGTCTTCCAGATCCCCAGCCCGATGACGATGCCGCCCAGGCATCCGATCAGAACGATCAGCGACAGGATGACCTTGGTGCCGGTGGCCACATGGACGTCGGCGGCGATGGCGGTCGGGAAGACCGGGGCCAGGAACTTCGTCAGGTAGTCCATGCCGAAGTACGGCAGGTTGAGCAGGCCGCCGAAGAAAGAGGCGATCATCAGCAGCACCAGGGGGACGGTCATCACCAGGGGCGACTCGTGGGGCCGCTCCCCGTGCCCGTGGTCCGGGCCGGTGCCCTGGTGGGGGGCGGCGCCGGCGATCTCGACGACCTCGTCGCCGGTCGCTACTCGTTCCTCGGTGCCGGCGCCGCCGGCCTCGGTGACCGCGGCGGTGTCGGTCGCCTCGTCCCAGCGGGCCCGGCCGCCGAAGACCAGAGCCACCTGGCGGCTCATGTAGTAGGCGGTCAGCACCGCGGTGACGGCCCCGGTCAGCCACAGGAAGAAGTTCATGTGCCAAGCGGCGTCAAGGGTGTCGTCCTTGGACCAGAACCCGGCGAAGGGGAAGATCCCCGACAGGGCCAGGAAGCCCACGATGAACGCCGGGAACGTGATGGGCAGGTACTTGCGCAGCCCGCCCATGCGTTTCATGTCCTGCTCGTCGGCCATGGCGTGAATCACCGATCCGGCGGCCAGGAAGAGGAGGGCCTTGAAGAAGGCGTGGCTGATCATGTGGAAGAGGCCGTCGACGTAGCCGCCGGCGCCGATGGCCAGGAACATGTAGCCCAACTGCGAGATCGTCGAGTACGCCAGGACCCGCTTGATGTCGTTCTGGGTGCAGGCCACCGTGGCCGCGTAGAACGCGGTGGCCGCCCCGACGATGGCGATGACCACCTGGGTGCTGTGGGTGTAGTGCAGGATCGGAGCGGCCCGGGCCATCAGGTACACCCCGGCGGTCACCATGGTGGCGGCGTGGATGAGCGCTGACACCGGGGTGGGGCCTTCCATGGCGTCGGGCAGCCACATGTACAACGGAAGCTGCGCCGACTTGCCGGCGGCGCCGAGGAACAGCATCAGCCCGAGCCCGGTGGCTGTACCTCCGGCAATGGCACCGGCACTGCCGTGCATGAGAGGCCCGAGCACCCTGGCGTAATCGAACGAGCCGAAGTGGTTGAACATCAGGAACAGGGCGATCATGAAACCGAAGTCACCCACCCGGTTGGTGA
>JALYVP010000025.1 GCA_030853185.1 Actinomycetota bacterium
GGGGTGGCCCGATGAGCGGCCACCCGAGCCGGGACTGCAGCGGGCGGGCTGGTCGAAGCGTCAGCCGTTGAGCGAGGTGGTGATCCGGGACCGATGGCCCGAGCGGCCCGCAGCCGCCACCAGGTCGGCGGCGGACCGGCCGCCACCCCGCCCCCCGGCGTCGAAGTTGCGGGCGCCAGGGCCGCCCCAGGTCGTCGCCGCCCGGGACCACGCCGACGACCTGCTCACCCCGCTCGGCTCCCTCGGCGTCCTTGATCGGGCCGTCGACCGGGTCATGGCCATCGGCCGGGGGGTTCCTGCCGGCGGGACCCTCGTCCTCGTCGCCGGCCGCCATCCGGTGGCGGAGCTCGGGGTGACCGCATTCGCCCCGTCGGTCACCGACGAGGTCCTGGCGGCAGCCCGGTCCGGGGAGGCGCTCGGCGTGGTCGCGGCCGGCACCGCCGGTCTGGGTGTCGAGGTCATCGACGCCGGAGCGTCCGTCGGCAACCTCCGCGATGCCGACGCTCTCGCCACGACGCGGGTCGACGAGCTGGTCGAGCTCGGCCGCAAGCGGGGGCGGGCGGCGGCCGACGTCTTCGGGTTGGTCGCCCTGGGAGAGGTCGGCGTCGGCAACACGGTCGTCGCTGCCGCCCTCACCGCCGCTCTTCTCGGGCTCGGTGCCGCCGACACGGTCGGGCTGGGCGCCGGCTCCGACACGGCGATGGTGGAACGCCGCCGGGCCGTGGTCGACGCCGCCGTGCGCCGGGTCCGGGTTGGTCACGGCCTGCTGGCTGGGGAGTCGCTGGCCGGCGCGCCCCTCTCGGCCGTTGCCGCCCTGGGCGGCCCGGAGTTCGCCGTCCTGGCAGGGGTCACGCTCGGCGCGGTGGAGGGGGGCGCCGCCGTGGTCCTCGACGGTCTGGCCACCTCGGTGGCGGCCCTGGTCGCGGCGCTGGTCGAGCCCGGGGTCGTCGCCCACCTGATCGCCGGTCAACGCAGCCGGGAGCTAGCCCATCCGTTGATACTGGCCCGGCTGGGGCTCGAACCGTTGCTGGATCTCCGCATGCGCGCCGGTGAGGGCGCCGGCGCCGCCGTGGCCGCCCGGCTGCTCCTGGGCGGGTGCGAGATACGGGTCAGGACGGCCCGTACCCGCTGATCCCGCCGGCCGGAGCGGGCACTCGGGGCTGGGCCGGACGACGGCGGTCTCGAGGCGGTTGAGGCCAGAGAGGAGGGCAAGGAACAGACCGCCGCTCGCCCCGGCAACGGCCGCGACCAGGACGAGGGCGAGAAGGGTGGGGAGGAAGGGCATGTCTCCAGTGGACCGCTTCCGCCTGAGGACCCGAGCAGTGGGGGCTGAGAATCGTCTGAGTTCGTGAGGGTCGGGGGACACCGGTCGCTGCCACCTACGGTGGGGCTCATGTCCGGCACCCCGTCGTCGACGCCGCAGGCCCGCAACGTCCCATGACCACCTTCACCACCCGCCCGGAGCTGACCGGCGATTTCGGGATGGTCGCCGCCACCCACTGGATCGCGGCCGCGGTCGGCATGTCGCTGCTGGAGCGGGGCGGCAACGCCTTCGATGCCGCCGCCGGGGCGGGCTTCACCATGCAGGTCGTCGAACCGCACCTGTGCGGGCCGGCCGGCGAGGCGCCGATCCTGGCCCACGTCGCCGGCACTGGGGAGACCTCGGTCCTCGCCGGGCAGGGACCGGCCCCGGCGACAGCGACCATCGAGCACTTCAGCGGTCTGGGATTGTCACTCGTTCCCGGGACCGGCCTGCTGGCGGCCTGCGTCCCCGGTGCCTTCGACGCCTGGATGACCATGCTGGACCGCTTCGGCACGATGACCGTCGCCCAGGTGATCGAACCGGCCATCGGCTACGCCGCCCGGGGATTCACCGTCCATGATCGCCTCGCCGCCACCGTCGCCGCTGTGAGGGACGTGTTCCGCGACGACTGGCCGACGTCGGCGGCGGTGTACCTCCCCCACGGCCAGGTGCCGGAGGTCGGTGACCGCTTCACCAACCCGGTCCTGGCCGCCACCTACCAGCGGATCGTCGACGCCGCCACCGAAGCCGGTGATCGTTCGGCCGGCATCGCCGCCGCTCGGGCGGCCTTCTCGCGCGGGTTCGTCGCCGACGCCATCGACCAATTCTGCCGGAGTGAGCTGCCCGACAGCTCCGGCCGTGGCCACGCCGGTCTCCTCCGCGGGGACGACCTGGTGGCATGGTCCACGCCTGTGGAGCCGCCGCTGTGGTTCGAGTACGGGCAGTACCGGATGGCCAAGACCGGCCCGTGGGGCCAGGGTCCGGTGATGCTCCAGCAGCTGGCGCTGCTGGCCGGATTCGACCTGGCGGACACCGGCCCCACCGACCCGGACCTGGTCCACACGGTGGTCGAGTGCGCCAAGCTGGCTTTCGCCGACCGCGAAGCCTGGTACGGCGACCCCACCATGGTGGACGTGCCGATCGAGGCATTGCTCTCCGCCGAGTACAACGACCGGCGTCGAGCCCTGGTCCGGCCGGACGCCGACGGGGACCTTCGTCCCGGGTCACCTGACGGCCGGGCCCCGCACCTGGCGCGGGACCTGACGGTGGTGGACGGCGAGCGCGGCGACGTGGGCGTCGGCGAGCCGACCGTCGCCCGCAGCGGGCTGACGCGGGGCGACACCTGCCACGTCGACGTGGTCGATCGGTGGGGCAACATGGTCTCGGCCACCCCCAGCGGGGGATGGCTTCAGAGCTCTCCGATCATCCCCGATCTCGGCTTCTGCCTGGGCACCCGAGCCCAGATGTTCTGGCTGGAGCCCGGTCTGCCCGCCTCCCTCGCTCCCGGGAAGCGGCCCCGCACCACGCTGTCGCCATCGTTCGCCCTGCGGGACGGGACCCCTTATCTGGCGTTCGGGACGCCCGGCGGCGATCAACAGGACCAGTGGTCCTTGAACTTCCTGCTCCGCCACGTCCACCACGGATTGAACCTGCAGGAGAGCATCGACGCTCCCAGCTGGCACACCAACCACTTCCCCTCGTCCTTCTATCCCCGGCAGCCGTCCCCCCGGGAGGTGGTGGTCGAGGACCGGCTGGGGCCGGCGACGATCGAGGCGCTGCGCCGGCGGGGCCACCAGGTCACCGTGAGCGGGCCGTGGTCGCTGGGTCGTCTCTCGGCGGTCTCACGCGGTGCCGGCGGCTTTCTCCGTGCCGGGGCCAACCCCCGGGGCATGCAGGGGTATGCCGCCGGGCGCTGACCTCGCCGGTTGGACCGGATCGGTAGGATCGGCGGCCGGCTTTGGGTTCGCTGGCGCTCGTCACGCGTCGACGAGCTCAGCGAGAGCCACCAGAGGAGGACATGGCTGTGCCATCCATCGGCCCGATCCCGATTGTCACACCCGGCCAGACCATGCGTGCCGCCCGCATGGGCGCGGCCTTGGCGGCCATCCCGTCGGCCACCGCCGCCGGCGCCACGGTCGCGGTGCTGCGGGGCCGGAAGCGGGCCGGCTTCGATGCCGCCCTTCCGGCGTGGCTCGACTGGTATCTGGCGACGGGGGGCGTCAGTGTCGAGGTGGTCACCGGTCGCCAGCACCTGCGCACACCCCGGCCGGCCGTGTTCGTGTGGAACCACAGGAACAACTGGGATTCGATGATCACCGCCTCCCTGGTTCGCACCAGCTTCACCGCCATCGCCAAGAAGGAGCTCGAGAAGGATCCGCTCATGGGGACGTTCGGGCGGTTCATGGACATCTGTTTCGTCGATCGTTCCGGTAAGGCGCCGGCCAGCCAGCAGCTGCGTCCCATCGAGGACCTGGCCCGCAAGGGGCTCTCCGTCCTCGTCGCCCCAGAAGGCACCCGCTCCGAGGATGGCAGCCTCGGGCCGTTCAAGAAGGGGGCGTTCCGGGTGGCCATGGCCACCGGGCTGCCCATCGTGCCCATCGTGATCCGCAATGCCGAGGTGCTGGGCAGCTCGTCTTCGAAGATGATGGGCTCCGGTCACGTCGAGGTCGCCGTGCTCCCGCCCGCGGCGACGGACGACTGGACACACGAGGATCTCCCTGAGCACATCGACGCCGTTCGCACCTCGTTCCTCGACACCCTGGCCGACTGGCCCGGGCGCCGGCGACGCTGATCCGGCCGAGGCGTGACGAGAACGGTCCGCCCTTCTTCGGGGGCGTGTCGGACCGATCCGAAGCGGGTAGGCGCTACCTATGGCCAGGCGCGGTGCTGTGGGAGCGTTGGTGGTGATGGCGGCGCTGGCCGGGTGCGCTTCGGGGGCCTCGTCGACGGCCCCGGCGCGGGCGCCGGCATCTGCACCGTCGACGTCGGTGCCCGCCATGACCCTGCCGGGGGCGGTGACGGCCCCCGGATTGAACGGCCCGGCGCCGGCAGACTCGACCTGCGCGGCCGGCGCCCTGGCTGCGGCGGCCCGGGCTCGGGGGCTGACGGGGACGATCATGGCCCACACCTGCGTGGGGGACTACGCGTTGGCTTCGGCCACCGTGTCCGGCGCCGCCTCCGCCATCGGGTTCGAGCGCAACGGGGGCGGATGGAGGGTGGTGGGAGAGGGTTTGGGCAATGACCTCCCCGCCAGCAGCACCGTCCCCTCCGAGGTGAGCGCGGCGCTGAGCTCCAACCTGGCCAAGGCCCCTCGGACGGATCAGGCCGGGTTCTGAGCGGCTGGCGGGGCGGTCTCGGCGTTGACTGCCTCGACCAGATCCACCAGATGGCCGAGGGTGTCGAGGGCACGCTGGTCGACGGTTGCGAGCTTGGCCTGCAACGTGGTCACCCCGGCGGAGCGGTACAGCCTCAGCCGCTCGGTGATGACCTCGGGCGGCCCGATCAGGTTGGTCTTGAATCCCAGCTCGGCCGGTACCCGCGCCGCCGCCTCGGCGCGCTTGCCTGCGAGCCACAGGGCCTGCACGGCGGCCACGTCGTCACCGAAACCCTGCCGGGTGAAGGCGGCGTTGTAGAAGTTGGTGGTGGCCGATCCCATGGCGCCGATGGTGAAGGCGTACCCGGCGGCGTGGCGACGGGAGGCTTCGTCGACATCGTCGGTGAGCTCCACCCCGACGGGGATGAGCAGATCGAGGTCGGCCACGCTTCGCCCGGACCGGCGCGCCCCGGCGACCAGATGCTCGAGGAAGACGTCGGCCGCCTCGGGGATGAAGGCGTTGGCGATCCAGCCGTCGGCCAGCTCCCCGGTGAGCTCCAGGTTCCTCGGGCCGAGGGCGGCGAGATAGATGGGCACGGCCACCGGCGGCGCCATCGAACGCAGAGCCCGCCCGCCGCGACCGGGAAGCGGGAGCGGGTAGATGCGACCCGGGTGATCGAGGCGGTCGCCCCGGGCGACGGTCCGGACGATCTCGATCGTCTCGCGCGTCGTTTGGACGGGGGCGCTCCACCGCACCCCGTGCCATCCTTCCATCACCTGCGGACCGCTTACCCCCAAGCCGAGTAGGAACCGGCCGCCCGAGAGCGCTTCCATGGACATGGCCGACATGGCCAGCATGGCAGGGGTCCGGGCGCCGAGCTGGGCGATCCCCGTGCCCAGGTGGAGCCGGCTGGTTCGGGCGGCCAGGTACGCCAGGGGGGTGAAGGCGTCGTAGCCCCACGCCTCGGGGACCCACGCGGAGTGCACCCCGAGGCGATCGGCTTCGGTAGCGAAGCTCATGGCCTCGGCGGTCACGGCGCTGAGCGATATGGCGACCCGCAGCGACCCCGTCGGCACGCCGTCGATCCTAGGGTGAGGACCATGCGCTACGAGGACGGACCGACGGTCGAGGTGGAGGTCGCGGTCGACGCCAGCCCCGAGAAGGTCTGGGAGGCCGTCTGCGACATCTCGGTGCCGGCCCGCTTCTCCGCAGAGTTGATCGAGGCGGCATGGGTGGGCGGGGCGACGGGGCCGGCGCTCGGGGCCCGCTTCGTCGGGCGCAACCAGCACCCCGCCATCGGTCGGTGGGAGACGACGAGCGTGATCGCCGAGTACGACCCGCCCCGCCGGCTGGCGTGGAACGTGGAGAACGACGGAGCGGTGAGCGCCTCGTGGCGCTTCGAGGTGCTGGCCGAGGGTGACGGGACCCGGCTGCGGCAGTGGGGCCGCATGGGTCCTGCCCCTTCGGGCCTGACGCCCGCCATCGCCGCCAGGCCCGATAAGGAGGAGCGCATCGTGGCCGGGAGGATGGATGAGTGGCGACGGAACATGACGGCCACCGTCGAAGGCATCAAGGCCCTCGTCGAGTCAGGTGGTGCCGCCGGGACCCGGGCTAGTGCAGGGCGATGGCCAGCAGCGCCACATCGTCGGCGCGGTCCGTGTCCGCCATCTCGGCCGTGATGCGATCACAGAGGTCCTCGGGAGGTCCGCCGGTCAGTTGGACCAGTTCGGCCAGTTGGGTGAGACCGTCCTCGATCGTACGGTCCCGCCGGTCGATGAGACCATCGGTGTAGAGCAACAACGTGCTCCCGACCGGGACCGTCAGGAACGCATGCGGCCGGCGCCCCTCCTGGGGAGCGCCGATCAGGACACTGCGGGCGTCGTCGAGAAACGTGACGGTACCGTTGGGGAACCGGGCGATCGGCGGTGGGTGGCCGGCGTTGGCGTAGCAGAGCTCCCAGCTCCCCTCACCGGTCCGGGTCAGCTGGGCGCAGAACGCCGTGGCCAGCTGGGCCATCCCAAAGGTCTGCACCAGGCGATCCGCCCGGTCGAGCACCTCGGCGGGGTCGGTGCCTTCGAAGGCGTAGGAACGGAAGACGCTTCGCAGCTGGCCCATGCTGGCCGCCGCTTGCATGTCGTGGCCCATGACGTCGCCGATGGCGATGCCGGTCGACCCTCCGGTCAGAGCGAACAGGTCGTACCAGTCGCCGCCCACGCCGGACCCGGCCGGCAGGTAGCGGTGGCGGCTCGCAACGGCACGGTGAACAGGCTGCGCAGATCGAGTGATCCGAACACTCGGGCCCGTTCGGGAACGCCGCCGCGGAAGGGAAGCGCCACACCGCCGCCGATCTCGGGGATCAGCTCCGGCAAGCCGGAGGCGAACACCGCGCCCGGCCCCCAGCGTTGGTCCGGGGAGACGGTGAGACTGCGCAACGCCTCCTCGAAGTCGGCCAGGCGACGGGGTTCCCCATGGTGCGTGGCGGCGAGGACGGGCCATCCGTCGGCGCCGATGAGATGGATCGCGCAACAGTCCGCCAGCCCGGGGACCACGGCCTGGCTCAGCGCCGCCAGGCGGGCGTCGAGGCCCCGCGCCTCGGCCAAGGTCAGGCCGACGTTGGAGAGGAGGTCGAGGCGGGCCCGCAACAGTCCCGCCTCCGACTGGGATTGTCGCCGGGCGGTCACATCGGCCATCACCCCGACCCCGCCGGTGACCACGTCGTCGCCGACGGTCATCTTGGCGCTGCACTCCAGCCACCGCACAATGCCGTCGGGCCGCACAACCCGGTACTCCATCTGGTTGATGCCCCGCCCGGCCGAGGCGGCGGCCATGGCGGCGGCCACCTCGACTCGATCGTCGGGGTGAACGATCTCCAACCAGGCGTCGATCGTTTGCGGCAGGGCGGCCGGGTCCCGGCCGAACATCGCGGCGAGCCCCTCACCCCACTCGATCACCTTGGAGGCTCGATCCCAGCTCCACAAGCCCAGGCCCCCCGCCGCCAGGGCCAAGGCCAGACGATCCCGTTCGCCGGCGGGAGCCCGTTCCTGGGCCCGCCACACCGCGGCGTCCTCCGGGTAGCCGACGACGACGCCACCCGGTACTCCTTGTTGTGCGCCCCCCGACGTCATGGCGCCGATTCTAGATGCTGCGTCTTTCAGCCGTCCCTGGCGGTCACCTTCTCAGCCAGGTTGGGGGGCAGGAAGTCATAGTGGTCGTGCCGGATGCCGAAACGGCCCCGCCCGGCGGTAGCGGCTCGGAGCTCGGTGGCGTAGCGGGACAGCTCGGAGGTCGGCACCAGGGCGGTGATCCGTGACCAACCGGCAACGTCGGGCTCGGTGTTCTGCACCCGGCCCCGGCGCGAGCTCAGGTCACCGAGCACGTCACCCTGGCAGGCGTCGGGGACGACGACCTCGACCGCCGACACCGGCTCGAGGATGACCGGGGCGGCCGCCGCCAGCGCTTCCCGCAGAGCCAGAGCCCCGGCCATCTTGAAACTCATCTCCGACGAGTCGACCGGATGATACTTGCCGTCCAGGCAGGTCACCCGCAGGTCGACGACAGGAAACCCGTGGACGCCGCCGGAGGCCATGGCCTCCTCGACGCCTTTGGCCACGGCCGGGATGAGCTGGCGGGGGATGGCCCCGCCGACCACCTTGTCCACGAACTCGAAGCCGGCGCCTCGATCGAGGGGTTCGACGGCCAAGGTGGCCACGCCATACTGACCGTGTCCTCCGGTCTGCTTCTTGTACTTCCCTTCCCCGTCGGCCGGAGTCGTGATCGTCTCGCGATAGGCCACCACGACGGCTTCGGTGTCGACCTCGACACCGAAGCGCCGAGACAGGCGTTCGACGGTGACGGCCAGATGGGTGTCCCCCACGCCGACCAGGAGCGTTTGGTGTGTCTCATCGTCGCGGCGGACGACCAGCGACGGGTCCTCCTCGCACAGGCGGTGGAGCGCCGTCATCAACTTGTCGTCGTCACCGGCGGCATGAGGTCGGATGCCGACGGGGAGGACAGGTTCGGGAGGGCGGGGCACGACGACGCTCACCGGGGTGCCCTTGGGGGCGAGGGTGTCACCCACGGCGATGTCGTTGAGCTTGGACACGGCTCCCAGGTCACCGGCGACCAGCTGGGTGACCGCCAGCTGCTCGGTGCCGCGCAGGGTGAAGGGGGCGTGCAGGCGCTCGTCGGCCCTGGTGCGGGCATTGACCAGGACGGTGTCGGCTCCGATGGTGCCCGACAGCACCTTGAACATCGAGATGCGCCCGACGTGACGGTCGGCAACCGTCTTCCACACCAGGCACAACGGCTGGCCGTCGGGATCGGGGGTGACCTCGGTCGTGGCCGGCCCCGCCGCGGCGCCGTTGGCATGCCCGTCGTGGGGAACCTGGACGGTGACGGGCGGGCGGTCGAGCGGGGATGGCCCGATCTCGCAGATGAACGTGGCCAGGCGGTCGACGGCCACCTTCGCGGTGGCGGAGCCGATCACGACGGGAAACACCTGGGCGGACGCCACGCCCAGAGCGAGCGTTTTCTCCAGGCGTTCGACCGACGGGGTCTCGCCGTCGAGGTAACGCTCCATCAGCTCGTCGTCGGCGACGACGATGCCCTCGACCAGGTTGTCGTGCACCTCATGCTCGGTGGCAGCCATGTCGTCGGGGATCGGACCGGTGCTGGGCCGGCCGTCGGTGTAGGTGATGGCCGTGTCCGACAACAGGTCGGCGACACCGCGGAACGACGATTCCTCCCCGATCGGCAGCTCCAGGGGCGCGATCCCGGCGCCGAAGGTCGATCGCAGCTGCTCGAGGGTCCGGGAGAAGCTGGCCCGGTCCCGATCCAGCTTGTTGATGAAGATCATCCGGGGCAGGCGCAGATCGGCGGCGGCCCGCCACAGGACCTCGGTCTGCGCCTCCACCCCGTCGACGGCACTGACGACGAACACGGCCAGGTCAGCAACCGTGAGGGCGGCGAGCGCCTCCCCGGCGAAGTCGGCGTACCCGGGGCAATCGAGCAGGTTGAGCTTGTGGCCGGCCCACTCCGCCACGGCCATCGACGCTGACAACGAGATCTGCCGGTGGCGTTCCTCGGGCTCGTGGTCGCTGACCGTCGAGCCGTCCTCCACCCGGCCGGGGCGGCCGATGGCCCCTGCGGCGTGCAGGATCGCCTCGGTCAGGGTCGTCTTGCCGACGCCGCCGTGGCCCACGAACGCCACGTTGCGGATTCTCGCCGGCGGATAGCTCTGCACCGATCCCGACATGAGCAACCTCCCCGCCCCGGTCGCGCCGAGGCTCCCCCGACCAGGGTGATGCCCGGTCGTCCAGACGCCGATCACGCTACCGGCCAGACGCTGCTCACGCTACCGGCAGAGTCCGTATATGAAGGCCGAACTGCCGTGCCAGGGGCTCCGCCCGGCGAGGCTCAGCGCCGGCGGACGACTCTCCACAGGCTGAAGGGAAGCAGCACGACGACCGCCACGGGCGCGATCCACCACGCCGGCACGGAGGTTCGGCTGACCCCGTAGGTCACGGCCAGGGCCACCACCACGCCGGCGGCGACCCTCCAGTCGTCACCGATGACGAAGTCGTACCAGAAGGCGCCGAACGATCGGAGGCGGCCGAGCAACTCAGACCGTCTCGATCGGTGCCGAGGGTGCCACCGAGGCGGTGAACCGACCGGCCGGTCGACGAAGGACGAACGTCAGGCCGATCCCCAGCAGGGCCACGGCCGGCACGATGACGAGCAGGGCGGCGTCGCTCCCCGGCCAGTGGGCCCCGGCTCCCTCGGCGCCCCAGAACATGCCGAAGGACGTCAGCATGACGCCGACCACGAACTTCATGGTGTTCTCCGGAACCTTGGCCAGGGGGGCCCGTACGGCCACGCCGAGCGCGGCGACGACAACGACGGCAGAGACGGCGGCGACGGCAGCCAACCCGATGTCGTGCTGGTTGCTCCCGAAGGTCAAGGCGATGAACGCCACCTCCAGGCCTTCGAGGACCACGCCCTTGAACGCCAGCGTGAAGGCGTACCAGTCGGGCACGCCGCCGCGGCGCTCGACGGTAGCCTCCTCGGCCGCGGCCACCTGCCGGAGGTAGATCTGCGCCTCGTCGTGGAGAGCCTTGTGGCCGCTGGCCCGGAGGATCGCCTTGCGGAGCCATTGGAGCCCGAAGACCAACAGCAGGCCGCCGACCGCGAGGCGGAGGCTCCGCAACGGGATGGCAGAGATGGCGGGCCCGAGCGCGGCCACGATGACGGCGAGAACCCCGATGCCGGCGAACAGGCCCATGATCGCCGAGCGCCAGTTGCGGGCCGTCCCCGCGGCCAGGACGATGGTGGTGGCCTCGACGGCCTCGACGGCGCAGGCCAGGAACACCGCCAGGAACAGAGCCCCGGCGCTCATGGCAACCTCCCGCCCGGCCAGGCCGTGAGGGCTGTCAGTCGATGCACGAGGCGACGCTAACAGCCACTCCGGCGAAGCAGTCGCCAGCCATCGGGCACCCGACGCCTACAGGTCGAAGGCGGCGACCATCTCGCCCAGGGCGTCGTCGAGGTAACTGAGCAGGCGCTGCAGGTGGGGCACGCTCTTTCGGCATCCGGTCAGCCCGAAGTCGAGGCTGCCGTTGTAGCTGGTGACGGTGATGTTGAGGGCCTGGCCGTTGAAGGGGATGGACAGCGGGTACAGCCCCTCGAGCTCGGCGCCGCGCAGGTACAGCGGGTTGGTGGGGCCGGGCACGTTGGAGATGATGATGTTGAACGGCGGCGGGGCCAGGCTGCGCAGCACGCCCACCGAGGACGCCGCCAACGGCAACATGACCATGGCGCTGAGGGCCGTGGCCTGCAGCTGGGTGGAGTGGGCGAGGGCGGCCTTGCCCAGGCCGATCGATGCCTTGATGGTCGCCAGTCGTTCGATCGGGTCGGTGACGTTGGTGGCCAGATCGCAGCGGATGGCGCCGACCGCATTGCCGGTCGACTCGGAGGCGTCTGCCCCGCGCATCGACACTGGTGTCATGGCTACCAGGGGGGCCTCGGGGAGGGCGCCGAGGGACCGGAGATACTCCCGGAGGGCACCACCGCACATGGCCAGCACCACGTCGTTGACGGTGGCGTCGGCGGCCTTGGCCACCCTGCGTATGGTGTCCAGGGGCCATCCCTGGGCGGCGTAGCGACGAGATCCGGTGATGGGAACGTTGAGGATCGTCCGGGGGGCGATCCCGGTGCGCTTCGTGCGGTCATCGGTCAGGGACCGACCCGCGATGCGGGCCAGGCCCGGTCCGAGCTCGAGGACGTCCCTGGCGTTGCGGAGCAGGTTCTGGGGCAGTGTCGCCACGCCCCCACCGGAACCACCGGGGCGACTCCGGCGGGGCCGGGTGGCCCACGGGAGCCGGGTCTGGCGATCGTCGGGATCGTCGCTCAGGGTGCCTTCGAGCAGGCGGAGCGCGGACACGCCGTCGACGAGGGCGTGGTGGACCTTGGTGTAGACGGCGAAGCGGCGGTTCTGGAGACCTTCGATCAGGTGGACCTCCCACAGCGGGCGGTGCCGGTCGAGCGGTGTGCCGTGCAGACGTGAGGTCAACGCCAGGAGCTCGCGGACCCGGCCCGGGCGGGCCAGGGCGGAGTGGCGGACGTGGTGCTCCAGGTCGACGTCGGCGTCGAGGGCCCAGGTGTAGGCGCCGCCCGTCGCCACCGACCGATGGGGCCGCTGGCGGAACAGCCGGTCCACGTCCGTCGAGGCGATGACCTCGTCGTAGAGGTCCTTGAGCCACTCCCGCTTGGCCCCGCTGGGCAGCTTGAACACCTGCAGACCACCGACATGCATCGGCTGGGTCCGCGTCTCGATGAGGAGGAACCCTGCGTCGATGGGCGACATCAGCGGCATGGCGTCAACATAGCCAACCGGGGTCCAGGGCTCGGAAGCCGCCGCTGGCTACGATCGGCGCCCAGGTCCCTCGGGGGCCGCTGAAGCGGAGCCGAACCCATGGATGACCAGTCTCCTTTGCCCAGCGGAGCGGAACCGAACAGGCCGGGTCCCCCAACCACGCTGGCGGCAACCGTGCGACGCCGGCTGCACGCCGCCCGACGACGGTCATCACGTCCGATGCGGCCACGCTCCATGAGGTGGCCGACGGGGCCCGCTCCGGGGTGGAGGCGTTCCTCGACGGCACGTTGTCCGTGCGGGGCAACCTGGCGCTGGCGCTCGAGCTCGACGGGCTGCTCGAGCATCCAGCTCCCGGGCTTCGAGGTCCGGCCGGGTCCGACGACCGGCCCGATCGCTTCACGAGGGCCGGCAACACTGTCGCCGCCGGCGTCAGGACCTTCCATCTCGAAGCTGGATCCGCCGACGCGCCGCCCGTCGTCTGCCTCCACGGGCTGGGCGCCACCAACGCTTCCCTGCTCCCCATCTTCTGGGATCTGGCCGCCGATCACCGCGTGCTCGCTCCCGACCTCCCGGCCACGGCGCCAGCGGGGCGCCGCGAGTCCACTACGACGCTGCCTTCTTCGCCCGCTGGCTCGACGAGTGGATGGAACGGATGGGCATCGACTCGGCAGTGGTCCTCGGCAACAGCCTCGGGGGGCCTCTACCTCGACGACGCCTTCGGCCAGTCCGGGTTCTGGACCCGGCTCCCGGACCTGGACACGCCGGCGCTGTTCATCTGGGGGGACCGGGATCGGCTGGTCCCGGCCGGCTTCGCCCGCCACGTGATCGACGCCGTCCCCCGCTCCGTGTCGGTGACCTTCGAGGACTGCGGCCACGTCCCCCAGTTCGAGATGCCGGAGCGGACCAGCCAGACGATCCGGTCGTTCCTCGCCGGGTTGGGCCCGCGCCTGGTCCACTAGCGAGGCGGCGCGGCGCGCGCCGGGCGGCCCCGGCCCAGGGCTGCCTCACTCGGCGGTCAGGGCGTCGACCAGTTCGTCCAGGCTGGCATCGACGTCCACCCGGCGCACGACGGACACGAAGGGCCGGTCCGGCTCGGGCGAGGGAAGGGGGCGGTTGTCGATGAGCGTGGCGCCCCGGGTCAGGCGGCCGTGCAACTCGACGTGGACGGGGACCCGGTCGCCTGTCGCCAGGTCCGGGTGGACCAGGACGGCGGCGGCCAGAGCATCATGGACAGGGCAGCCCCGGCGGCCGAGTCGCTGCTCGTAGACGTCGAGGTAGAACTGCAGGGCCCGCCAGGAGAACTGAGCTCGAGGGGACCCGGAGCTCTCCAATCGCTCGAGGCGGTGCTCGGCGAGAATGGTGGCCATCGTCACGTCCAGGCCGACGACGGTGAGGGGCCAGGCGGCCTCCAGCACGAGCGCAGCCGCTTCGGGGTCGTGAAAGATGTTGGCCTCGGCGTGGGGAGTGATGTTCCCCGGTACCGAGAAGGCGCCGCCCATGACGACCACCTGGCGGATCAGCAGCGGCAGACCGGGTTCGATGAGCAGGGCGAGGGCCAGGTTGGTCAGGGGCCCGGTAGCCAGCACGGACAGCTCGCCCGGCCGCCGGCGGGCCAAGCGGACGAGTTGCTCGGCCGCCGAACCCTCAATCGGCGTGGCCCGATGGTCCCGGGCGGCGCCACCCAGACCGTCATCGCCGTGGACCGCCTCGGAGGTGTGGAGGGCCTGGGCGAGGGGCCGGGCGGCACCGACGGCGACGGGTATGTCCGGGCGACCGGCCAGGGCCAGCACCTGGAGCGTGTTGCGAGCGACGCTGGCAACCGGGACGTTTCCGTGGACGCATCCGACGGCAACGATGTCCGCCTCGGACTGGTGGGTCAGGTAGAGGAGGGCCAAGGCATCGTCGACGCCCGTGTCGCAGTCGACGATGATCGGCAGGTCTGGCATCCCCTCGAAGATCCTAGGGTGAGGACCACCATGTCACTCACGCTCGGTTCCATCGCTCCGTTCGGCCGGCCGACCGGCGGCCACGCCAACTTCGAGATCCCGGCCAAACCCGCCCACCTGCTGTACCTGCACCTGCTCCCTCAGCGGATCCGGGGCGAGGTGGCCGGTTCGGTGGTCGCCGAGTCGACATCGGCGCGGATGTTGCACGAGACCCGCATGCTGCCCCGCTGGTACCTGCCTCGCGTCGACGTCGCCGTTGGTCTCCTCGAGCCCAGCGACACCTCGACGCACTGCCCGTTCAAGGGTGACGCTCGGTACTGGAACATCCGGGTCGGTGACCGGGTGATCGCCGACGCCTTCTGGGAGTACCCCGATCCGTTGCCCGACGCCCCGCCGTTGACCGACCTCCTGGCCCCCGATCTGGACAAGCTCACATCATGGTGGGAGGAGGACGAGGAGATCCTCGGCCATCCCAAGGATCCGTTCCATCGGGTCGACCTTCGTCGGAGCTCCCGGACGGTGACGATCTCGGTCGCGGATGCGGTGGTGGCATCGACCGGCCGGCCTCTGGCTGTCGACGAGACCGGCCTGCCCACGCAGTGGTACATCCCGGTGGCCGACCTCGACGACGGTCTGTTGACGCCGGCGGAGACCGCGACGATCTGCCCGTACAAGGGTAGGGCCACCTACTGGGCCCTCCGGGCTCCCGGCGGGCCGATCGCCGATGCCGCGTGGGGCTACGAGCACCCGCAGGAGGGGATGGAGCGCCTGGGCGGCCATGTCTGCTTCGCCGCCGGTGACGACGTCACTGTCGGCGTCTCGTGACGACCTTCAGCGCCCGTTCTGCAACAGCCAGCCGTCGGGGCCGGCCAGGTCGACGGCCTCCTTCGGTCCCCACGAGCCTCGGTCGTAGACAACCGGCGGGCGGTGGTCGTCGAGGATGGGCCCGGCGACCTCCCACACGTGGGCTAGACCGTCGGGCCGAGTGAACAGCGACCGGTCGCCGAGAAGCACATCGTGGATCAGCCGGGAGTAGGCGGGCAGGGCCGGGGTGTGGAACATCTTGCCGATCGGCATGTTGACGTCGACCGAACCCAACGTTGAGGCCGGCCCGGGTTGCTTGGTCACGAGCGACAGGTTGATCTCGCCATCACCGGAGAGCTCGAAGGACAACACGTTGCCGGTCACGACAACCCCCCCGAGGCACTTGGTGGGCGCCCGGAACTGCACGCTGACCCGCTGGTGGGTGGCGGCCAGGCACTTGCCGGTGCGCAACAGGAACGGCACCCCCTTCCACCGCTCGTTGTCGATCCACAGGCGGGCGGCGACGAAGGTCTCCGTGCGCGAATCTTCAGCCACGGCATCGAGATCGCGGTAACCGGCGTACTGGCCGAGGACCACCTCGTCGGGTGCCAGCGGGCGGAAAGACCCAATGACCTGCTCCCGGGCTGCGGCGATGTGCTCGGCGTCGAGAGACTCCGGACATTCCATCGCCACCTCACCGGCCACCTGGAAGAGGTGGGTGACGAGCATGTCCAGGACGGCGCCGGTGCCGTCGTAGAACTCTGCTCGCATGCTCACGTCGAGCGTTTCGGGGACGTCGATCTGCACCCCTTCGATGTGCTCGGCATCCCACGCACCGGAGAACAGACCGTTGCCGAAGCGCATGATGTGGATGTCCTGGGTGGCCTCCTTCCCGAGGAAGTGGTCGATGCGGTAGACCTGGCCCTCGTCGAAGACGGAGTGCACGAGGCGGTCCAGCTCTCGGAACGACGAGGCCGAGGTGCCGAACGGCTTCTCGTAGACCACCCGCGACCGCTCCACCAGGCCGTGCTCGCCGAGCCCGGCGGTCAGCTTCGTGAAGGCGCTGGGCGGTACGGCCAGATAGTGGACGCGCTGCGGGGATCCGCCGAGCTCGTGGTCGGCCTCGGCGAGCACCTCGAGCAGGCTGCCCGGGTCGTCTGAGTCGAAGCCACCCCCGGCGAAGCGAAGACGGGACCGGAACTCATCCCAGGGGCCCTCTTCCGGCTTGGGTCCGAACTCCTCCAGGCTGGACCGCACCCGCTCGGCGAAGTTCTCGTGGGACACGTCACCGCGACCGTTGCCGACCAGACGCCAGTCCTTGGGGAGCAGACCGGCCTGGGCCAGCCGGTAGAACGCGGGAAGCACCAGGCGGTGGGCCAGGTCGCCGGTTCCGCCGAACAGGACGAAGACCGTCGGATCTGGCACCAGCCGGGCATCAACCATGAACTGCCTCCTGGGGTCTGGGCGTCGAGCTCGAGGCTCCTATCCTGCCCCGTCCTACCCGCTCCCGTCGGGCCTGACCCGCCGCGCCCGGGGCGGGCGTTGCTCCGGCTGGGCGCGGCCCGACGCCCCCGGCCACCGGCGCCGCCTCTAGGGTGGAGGTCTTGGCCCGGCTGATCAGCATCGCCTCGCCCGCCCTGCACGTCCTCAGATCCGCAGCACCGTCCGTGCTCATCGCCACGATCATCCCCCTGGGACTGTTCTATGTGGGCCTGGCCCTCGGCTCGGTGGTCACGGCCATCGTGATCTCCGTCGTCTACGCCTACGGCGTTGCCGTCTACCAGTACCTGCGGTGGCGACGGGTTTCAGGCATGTTGCTGATGACGTTGTTCATGGTGACGCTTCGAGCCGGCACGGCAGCTGCCTCCGGCCAGCCCTATCTCTACTTCGTCGTTCCCGTGGCCGAGACCGGCGGCTTCGCCCTCCTCTTTCTGGCCACCATGCTCACCAAGGAGCCGTTGATCGTGCGCCTGGCGAGGGACTTCGTCCCTGCCTTGGCCGAGGACTTCGCCTCGCGCCGGCAATTGATCCGGTGGTTGTCGTTGGTGTGGGCGCTCACCTACCTGGCCAGCGCCGGAACCACGCTGCTGCTGTTGGTCACCCAGTCCATCCCCGTCTACATGGGCGCCCACGAGTTCGCCGGCTGGGCCTGGATCGCGGCGGGCGTCGTGGTCTCCATCCTGTTGTGCCGCTGGCGGGCCCACGGTTTGTTCCGGGCGGCGATGACGCTTCGCCACAGCCTCGAGGCGCAGACCACCTGACCCTCGCAGCAGAGCCCGACCCTCGAAGGAGGCCCATGGCCGCACCGTCCCGCTCGACCGTCGTCATCCGCTTGACCCCGGAGGACTCCGCCCGCTACTTCGCCGCCGATGTGGCCGAGGGTCTGTCGTCCCGGCCCCGGTGGATTCCCCCCAAATGGCTCTACGACCCCCTCGGATGCGAGCTGTTCGAGACCATCACCACCCTCGAGGAGTATTACCCGACCCGAACGGAGCGGGCCATCCTCGAAGCCCACGCCGACGACATCGCCAAGCTGTCAGGGGCGGCGACGCTGATCGAGCTCGGGTCCGGCACATCGGAGAAGACGCTCCGACTCCTCGATGCCCTCTCGGCAGCCGGCAGCCTTCAGCATTTCGTGGGCTTCGACGTGGCCGAACCGACGTTGCGCGACGCCCTCGACGGCCTGGCGGATCGCTATCCCGCCGTCGTGCTGTCGGGGGTGGTCGGCGACTTCGAGCGCCACCTCGATGCCCTTCCCGACGTGGCCGGGCGGATGGTCGTCCTCCTCGGAGGCACCGTGGGCAATCTCGACCCCGGCCGGCGCGCCGCTCTGCTGGCCGAGGTGGCCCGGGTGCTGCACCCCGGCGAACACCTGCTGCTCGGCACCGACCTGGTCAAGGACGCGGCCCGGCTGGTGGCAGCCTACGACGACCGCCAGGGGGTCACGGAGCGCTTCGAGCGCAACATCCTGACCGTGGTCAACGCCACGCTGGGCGGCACGTTCGACCCCGCCGGCTTCGATTACGTGGCCCGCTGGTCACCCGAGGCGTCCCGCATTGAGATGGCTCTACGGGCGCGTTCGGCCCAGCACGTCCGGATCACCGACCTGGATCTGGTCATCGATCTGGAGGAGGGCGAGGAGATCCAGACCGAGGTCAGCACCAAGTTCCGCCTCGACGGCCTGGCGGCCGAGCTGGCCGCCGCCGGCCTCGGCGTCGTCGACGCCTGGACCGACCCCGATGGCGACTTCGCCCTCACCCTGGCCGAACGACCCTGACCCCGAACGGCGCTGACCCCGAACGGCGCTGACCCCGAACGACGCTGACCCCGAGCTCGACGCTCGGGGTGGCGGGGCCGGCTGTTCACTGCGGTGGGGGAGTCAGACCCAGTTCGTCGATGCTGATCTGGCGCATCTCCACCTTGCGGACCTTCCCGGTCACCGTCATGGGGAACTCGTCGGCCATCCTGACGTACCGGGGGATCTTGTGATGGGCGATGCGCCCCTCGCAGAAGGACCTGACGGCGGCGGGGTCCAGGGGCGGCCGGCCGGGCCGGAGGCGGATCCACGCCATCAGCTCCTCACCCAAGCGGTCGTCGGGGACACCGATCACCTGGACGTCCTCGATGTCCGGATGGCCGTAGAGAAACTCCTCGATCTGGCGCGGTGAGATGTTCTCCCCGCCCCGGATGACCAGATCCTTGAGGCGCCCCGAGATCTTCACATAGCCGTCGTCGCCCATGACGGCGAGATCGCCGGTGTGCATCCAGCGGGCGGCGTCGATGGCGTCCGCGGTCTTCTCCGGCTCGTCCCAGTAGCCGAGCATCACCGAGTACCCGCGGGTGCACAGTTCGCCCGGCTCGCCGATCTGGGCGGTCAGGCCGGTGGCCGGGTCGATGATCTTGATCTCCAGGTGCGGCATGACCCGCCCAACGGTCGAGGTGCGCCGCTCGACATCGTCTTCAGCACGGGTCTGGACCGATACGGGAGAGGTCTCGGTCATGCCGTAACAGATGCCCACCTCACCCATGTGCATGTCGTTCATGACCCGTTTCATGACTTCGACGGGACAGGGAGAGCCGGCCATGACGCCGGTTCGCAGGCTGGAGAAGTCGGTCTCCGCGAACTCGGCGTGGCCCAGCTCGGCGATGAACATGGTGGGGACGCCGTAGAGTGACGTCACCTTCTCGGAGGCGACGGTGGCGAGGGTGGCGCCCGGGTCGAAGAGGGGAGCGGGGATCACGATGGTCGACCCGTGGGTGGTGCAGCCCAGGTTGCCCATCACCATGCCGAAGCAGTGGTAGAAGGGCACCGGCAGGCACACCCGGTCGGCCTCGGTGTAGCCGAGGAGCTCGGCGACGAAGAAGCCGTTGTTCAAGATGTTGTGGTGCGAGAGGGTGGCGCCCTTCGGAAAGCCGGTCGTCCCCGAGGTGTATTGGATGTTGATTGGATCGTCGAACCGCAGGCCGGCGGACACCCCGTCGAGCTGCGTGTCGGTGACCGAGGTGCCGCCCGCCACCAGATCGTCCCAGGTGGGATCGCCGATGTAGACGACATCGGAGAGGCTGTCGAGGTCGGGGCGCACCTCGTGGATCATGGCCCGGAAATCACCCGTCTTGACCTGGGTGGCGCTGATCAGGGTCCTGGTTCCCGACTGGCGGAGCACATACGCCAGCTCGGAGGTCCGGTAGGAGGGGTTGACGGTGACCAGGACGGCGCCGATCAGAGCGGTGGCGTACTGGGTGACCACCCACTCGGCGTTGTTGGGGGCCCAGATGGCCACCCGGTCGCCCGGGCTCACACCGGACGCCAGCAGCCCCTTGGCTACCGAGCGGACCCACGCCTGGAGCTCGGTGTAGGTCCACCGCCGTCCCGAGGCCACCTCGACCAGGGCCTCGGCGTCGCCCAGCCGGGCGACGGTGCCGGCCAGGTTGGCGCCGATGGTCTCGCCGAGCAGCGGCTGCTCGGAGGTGCCGTGGGTGTACGACGAGCGTAGAACCATCGGTTTTCGATCCTCTCGGCGATCCCCCTGACCGCACCCGGCCCACGGTAGGCGGCGTCAGCCGAGCCTGACCGTCGTTCCCGTCGCCGGGTTCCAGCTGATGGTCCCGTGTTGGAAGTTGCTCTGGCGGCCGCCGGGGATGGCGTACTCGTCGCTGGCGGGGTAGCCCAGAGGGCTGCGCTCCCAGCCCAGGGCGATCCAGCGGCCCATGATGGCGCCGTGGACTGACCACGCCCCGCCCGCCGGGGTCCAATAGACCGAGCCGCCGGCGAAGAAGTTGGCCGCCCCGGTCCCCTCTGGGGTTTCGAGCTGGTCGGAGGTCGGGAACCCCAAGAAGCCGTACGGGCCGCCGAGGGCCTGGTAGTGGTTGAGGATCGCCCCGTGCACCGATGCCG
>JALYVP010000208.1 GCA_030853185.1 Actinomycetota bacterium
CCAGACGGCCGCCCGGCGCGACCTCGCCGACGAGCGGCGATGGCAGGCCGACACGGGGCGGGACGCCGACCCGAGCCTCGACGAGCGGTCGGCACAGGTCGAGCGGCGGGCCGCGACCCGGGACCGCTGGATGGCCAACAACGGGACCCGGCTGGCCCGCTGGGACGCCCTCGGCCACGCCATCGACCAAGGGGAGGATCTCCTCGCCCACGCCCGCTCCCTGTCCCCCGCCCCCGAGGCGCACCGGGACGTCAAGACCGGCCTGGCGATGACGGAGCCCGCCCCTGACGCGGCGCTCGGCCTGGGCCTGGGATGAGGTAGCGCCGCGGTGCGGCGGCGCCAGGCCCCCGGCGAACACCCGGGGCCCCGGGGTGCGATCATGGCCCTTACCCCGTGGAAGCGATCCCCGCCCCCGACCCGTCGGCCCCCGGGCCGGCCGCGACGGCCAGCACCCGGTTGCGGGTCTGGCGCATCGTTCGCTACGTCATCGGCCTGGTCCTCGCCGGCCTGGCCGTCTACGCGGTGTCGGGCAAGACCGACGAGCTGAGCGGGGCCAGCGTCTACATCGACCACGTGAACTGGGCGTGGGTGGTCCTCGCCGCCGTTGCCGAGGCGGCCAGCTACGTCGCCTTCGCCGGCATGCAACGGCGGCTGCTCGGTGCCGGCCATGTCCGCGTGGCGCTGCGCCCCATGACCAGCATCTCCCTGGCCGGCAACGCCCTGCAGACCACCCTGCCGGGCGGCATCGTGGTGTCGGCGGCGTGGTCGTTCCGCCAGTTCCGCCGCTTCGGCGCCGACGAGATCCTGTCGGGGTGGGTGCTGGTGGCCATGACGGCGACGTCGTTCATCTCCCTCGCCGTCCTCGCCGGGGTGGGCCTGGCCATGGCGGCCAGCACCGGCTCGGCCCTGGGTCTGGTCAGCGTCATCATCGGCCTCGTCGTCCTGGCCGGCGTGGTGGTGGCGGCGTGGAGCAAGCGGATCTGGTTCGTGGGCCACACCATCCGCCTGATGCGCCTCTCCAAGCGGGTCATCCACCGCCCCAAGGGCGATCCCCACACCCTCATCCACGACGCCCTGGTCAAGGTCGGTGTCATCTCCCCGACGTGGGCGGACTGGGGGTGGGCCACCGCCTGGGGGGCGGTCAACTGGCTGCTGGACCTCGGTTGCCTGACCCTGGCCTTCGCCAGCGTGGGCGCCGAGGTGCCGTGGCGGGGCCTGCTGCTGGCCTACGCCGCCGCCCAGCTGGCCACCAACCTGCCGATCACCCCCGGCGGCCTGGGCGTGGTCGAGGGCAGCCTGACCGTAGCCCTGGTGGCCTTCGGCGGAGCCCAGGCGTCCACCGTCGCCGCCGTCCTCATCTACCGGGTCCTCAGCTTCTGGCTCATCCTGCCCATCGGGTGGGGCACCTTGGGGGCCATCACCCTCAACCATCGCCGGAGCGAGCGCCCGCTCGTGTTGGCCGGACCGGCAGGAGGCCAACCATGAGGCGGGCCCGGGTGGCGGCCGCCACCGTCGCCGCGCTGGTCGCCGGAACCGTCGGGACCGCCTGCTCCCGCCCCCCGGTCCCCCACCTCTCCAACGGTTCCGTCTCCGCCTGCTACCGGGCCATCCCCGCCGCCTCGGGCGTCCTGCACGAACCGAAGGCCAAGCTCCTCGGCGTCCACCGGATCCCGGCTGACAAGGTCGTCGCCCGCCTCCCCCCCGCCGACCGGGCCAGCGCCGACCAGGACACCACCGTGTGCGCAGTGGCGTGGAAAGGAACGTTCGCCGCCGGTCAGGTGACCAAGGCCAAACCTGACACCAGCGGCGGGTACGCCATCGTGTTGGTCACCAGCCGCCATCTGACGGTCCTGGCCAGCTACGTGCTGCAGTCCATCCCCCAACGCCTCCGGGGCCGCTTCGTGTGACACCGGGCCCTGAGAGGCTGGGCCACGGAGGGGGTGATCTGAGAGACTGACTCCGTGCCCGGTGCGTGCTTGGTCGAGCGAGCGGAGGACCGGACCTGGGAGAGCGCTCGGCGGCCCCTTGGCCCGGCCCTCCGGGGCCTGGTGCTCGGTCACTGCGGCTACGTGGAACGCAGCCCGGGCACGGTCTGCAGGCGGGAGGTGCCCCATGGGGGCGTCGTGCTCATCATCAGCTTCGGGGACCGCATCAGGGTCGGCCCGGACAGGGCGGCAACGACGGCAAGCTTCGGATCGTTCGTCGCTGGCGTGCATGACTCGGTTGTGGCCACCGAGCACGCTGGGCGCCAACACGGCATGCAGGTGGACCTCAGCCCGTTGGGCGCCTACCGCTTGTTGAGCGTCCCGATGGACCAGATCAGCAACCGGGTGTTCGATCTGGATGCTCTCCTCGGCCGCCGCTGCGACGAGCTGGTCGATCGGCTAGCCACTGCTTCGGGATGGGAGCAACGCTTCTCGCTCCTCGACGAGCGCCTGGCGCGCTGGATCGACGACGGTCCTCGGATCGACCGTGCGGTCGAGTGGGCCTACGACCAGCTCACCCGATCGTGTGGGGCGGTGCCGATCGGCGTGTTGGCCGACGAGATCGGCTGGAGCCGCCGCCACCTGATCAACCGGTTCCGCCGTCAGGTCGGTCTCGCTCCCAAATCGTACGCTCGGGTGCTTCGCTTCAAACGGGCCACCGACCTCCTGCGCGCTGGGCACGGCGCTCGGATCGCGGACGTCGCCATCGCGGCCGGATACGCCGACCACAGCCACCTCGCCCGCGACTGCCAGGCCCTGGCCGGGGCCACGCCCTCCGAACTGGCGGAGCCCCCGACCGATGCCGCCAGCATCGCCATGGCCCGCTGAGGTCGCCAGGTCACATTCGTCCAAGACGACCGGTACCCAGGATCGTACTGTTGCTGCATGGCTTCCGATCCTGAACCCCCAAGCG
The DNA here is from genome assembly GCA_030853185.1 of Actinomycetota bacterium. Classification (GTDB taxonomy): domain Bacteria; phylum Actinomycetota; class Acidimicrobiia; order Acidimicrobiales; family Palsa-688; genus JALZAH01. The sequence continues at coordinate 2,899 of JALYVP010000208.1, forward strand.
TCTACCCGACCCTGACCTACAGCGACGCCGCCGGGGCGATCCGGTTCCTGACCGAGGCCTTCGGCTTCAGCGAGGTGGCGGTCCATCCCGGACCCGACAACACGATCGCGCATGCTCAACTCGGTTGGCGCAATGGGCTGATCATGCTCAGCTCCCGCTCCAAAGGACCAAGCCCTTTCGATGTCGGCCCGGCTTGTATCTACCTGGTCGTCGACGATCCTGACGGCCACCACGACCGATCCGTGACCGCAGGCGCGGAGATCGTCATGGGCCTCACCGATCAGGACTACGGGTCCAGGGAGTACGCCGCTCGAGACAGCGAGGGGAACCTGTGGTGCTTCGGCACCTACCGGCCAAGCCCCAAGCCGGCACCGTCAGATAGCGGCCCGGCGTAGGCCCGGTCGCTCGCCAAGCCTGATCCGCCGTCACAACCGCGGGAGGCTCAGCGGGGCGTGTAGGTGATAATGACCCGGCGGTTCTGTTGGCGGCCGGCCGGGTTGTCCTGGCCATTGGGAAGCATGTTGGGGGCGACGGGGTCCGCCTCACCGAGGCCTTGGGTCTGGTAGGTGAGCCCGGGGTTGTTGACGTTGGGCTGCAGGTAGCCTTGGACGGAGGCGGCCCGGCGCTGGGAGAGCCCGATGTTGTAGTTGGCGTCACCGATCGAGTCGGTGTAGCCGACGATCAACACCATGCCCGGCTGGGACTTCTGTAGCTGTTGGACGACGCTGGCCAGCACGGCCTGGGCGTCGGGGGACAGGTCGGAGGCGTTGAAGGCGAACAGCACATCAGTATTAACGGCGAAGGTGTTGGGGGCGGTCTGCTTCGGGGCGACGTCAACGACACGCGCCTGGAGGGTGGCCACCCGAGCCGGCAGGTTCACCACTCGCGGCGAGGGCAGCCCAGGGGAGGACTGGGCGCTCGCCGCCGACCCCGTCCCAAGGATGAGAAAGGGGACCAGGGCCGCCGCCCGCAGGGAGCGGAACAGAAACGACAAGGCGGTCATCCGCTGACCTTCGCGTTGCCGATGGAGCCCAACCCGCTTACGAACGACACCGACGTGACGCTCGGCGGCGGTGCGGCAACGAAAGCCGCGAAGTAGTAGGTGCCAGGGTTGATCGTCCCATTGTTGAGGCCGGGATCGATCAGGCTGCACAGGCAAGTTCCGTCCCTGCTGGGGTCTGCCATGAAGGTCTCGTACTCTTTCAGCCCCGCTGGATCGAGTAACCCAACTTCGCTCACCGAGGCCTGCAACCGATTCTCGGGAGCGGTGTCGTAGTTCGCGCTGAGTGCTTCGACGACGCCAAGGTCGCTGCCGTCCAACGTCGTGACTCCTGGGGGGCTGATCTGCAAGGCGAAGACCACCAGCACCGCTCCCGGGTCTTGGCGCTTGGCCAGGTAGAGCTGCAACGTAATACCGGCGATATTCGACGGCACACTGCCGATCGGCTGGTCTGGGATTTCTGCGTTGACCGAACCTTTGGACGTGTCGGCGAGCTGGAAGCGCATGGTGCGGGTCGGCCCGGTCGAGACTTGCCCGGGCGACGGACGTTCAGCGGTGCCCGCCTTGTGGCCACGACCGCAACCAACAACACCCAATGCCAGCACCAAGACTGCGAGCGCCGAAACACCGACCTTCCGAAGATTTCTTTTCACGAACAGCCGCCTTCTAGTCCCGTGGTGCAGTGTAAGGCGCTGACCAAGGGCCAGGCCGGATGAACAGTGATCGCTGCTCTGGCGATAGCCTGCGCTCGCGGGGGCCATCACCAAAGGCGGTGCTGGGGTCGTTCCCGATGGTCAGCTACGTCCTGCTGGACCGAGAAGGACGTAGCCTCCTCAGGCACCGCCGCTCACATGGTCATCATCGGCCTCGGTTCTGAGCCTCGGTTTTGAGCCTCGCCGGGTACCCCACGACCCCAACAGCCGACCGGACCACAAGAGGTCGTCGACCGTGCCAACTATCGCCGCGAAACTATGCCACCTACCGTCGCGAGTCACATCGGAGGTTGCTCGATCCATGACGAAGCCTCGGTCTACGGCCCTGCTGACTCTGGCCGTCCCATCACCGATGCCGATATCGAAGCCCTCGCCGCAGAAGCCGAAGCCGGCTACGAAGTGGAGGATCTGCTGGCCCGCCGTGGAAGGCGGGGCCGGCCGTCGCTGGGCTCTGCGCCGGCAAGCGTCGAGTCGGTCCGGCTCGATCCAGAGCTGCGAGAGAAGCTGGCCAACCGTGCGCAGACGACCGGAACGACGACCTCGGAGATCATCCGCGAGGCCCTCCGGCAGTTCCTGAAGGCAACCTGACCCAGCCTCACTCCGCGGGCCACCAGGGCGACGCAACGCCGTGTCTGCCAAGCGTGGGCGATGGGCTTGAGCCCAAGGGCGTTTCGAGAGCAGATCCCCGGAGAGCCGAGGAGCTGGTCGACGTCAGTGCAGGCAGAACTCGTTGTCCTCCGGGTCGGCCATGACGGCCCAGCGGTGCCCGGGATGGCTGTTGAAGCCGATCAGGGCCGCGCCGGCCTCCCGGAGCCGGGCGACCTCGTCATCGATCTGGCCGGCATCGACAGGGATGTCGAGATGCACTCGGTTCTTGGCGATCTTCGCCTCTGGCACGCGCTGGAAGAGCAAGCGGGGGCCATGACCCTCCGGGTCGCTGGCCCCAACCGCATCGGCGAAGAACAGCCGTCCGTCAAAGCGCACCACGTCGGCCTCGACGATCACACCGTCGGCCAGGAGGCCGGCGATGAAATCGTGACCGTCCTCCACGCGATAGCCGAGGAGAGCAGCCCACCAGCGGGCGAGCGTATGCGGATCGACCGCATCGAAGGTCACCTGCACACCACGCGCCACGAATGACATGGTGCCACGTCAGGTCTCTGCTGTGGGCCTCGACCGAGACCAGACGTTGACAGAGGCGGGCGTTCGTCGCCTGTGTCAGCCGGGGATGAAGCTGAACCGCACCCGCCGGCGGGGATTGTCGACGTTGAGATCGACCAGCACCAGGCTCTGCCACGTCCCGAGGGCGGGAACGCCGGCGATCACCGGGATGGAGATCGACGGGGAGACCAGCACGGGCAGGAGATGGTCGGCGCCGTGGCCCGGTGAGCCGTGGCGGTGCCGGTAGCGGTCATCGCGGGGCAGCAGGCGCATGGCCAGCTCCGTCAGGTCTCGCTCCGAGCCCGAACCGAGCTCCATGAGGGCCAACCCGGCGGTGGCATGGGGCGCGAAGACGTGGAGCAGACCGTCGCCGGCGACGCCCTCGGCGCCCAGCCAGTCCCGGGCCGAGGCGGTCAGGTCGGCGAGCTGGGTGCGCGCCGTGGCGACCTCGATCTCGGCGCTACGCACCCGATGACCTACGCACCAAGGTGGCCCTCAGCCGGTGAGCAGCTCGCGCGCACCCCGGTCGGTGGAGGGGTGACGCAGCTTGGACATGGCCCGGGCCTCGATCTGGCGGATCCGCTCGCGGGTCAGGCTGAAGTGCTCG
>JALYVP010000001.1 GCA_030853185.1 Actinomycetota bacterium
GCCGGGGACACCGCCACCACCCGGTTGGCCACCACCACCGCGGCGGGGATCGAGGCGGCGACGCCGGCGGCCACCACCGGCCAGTCCGGGAAGCGCACCTCCAGGGTCCGCATCAGCCGACCAACGAGGGCGGGGCGTTGACCACCCCGGGGGCTCCGGGGTCCGCCGGGCACTCGGGGCTCGCCGGGTCCGCCGGGTGGGCCGGGTGGGCCGGCTGGGAGGCGACGCCCACCTTTCCGTCAGGACCGGGCAACCACAGCCACCCTCTCCGGTCACCACCACCCGCTCTGCGCCCCGAGACAGTCACCTCAGCCCTCCGGGCCCGGAGGAGACCGTGCCCGTCCTCCAAGCCCTCCCACACGGCCCTGGTGACCGTCAGGCGAAGGTCGACGCCCTCGGGCCACCCGGCGCCGAGCACCACCAGGACGGCCTGCCGTTCCCTGGCCCGGGCCGCCAGCCGCCGGGCATCGGCAGGACGGACCCGTCCGGGAGGGCGGACCACCACCACGTCCATGCTCTCGAGCAGGGCAGAGGTCACCACCGGCCACGACTGGACCGGCCCGGGCACGAGCACCAGGCGCTCGAGTTGGACCCCGAGCTGGGCGGCGGCGACCGGGCCCAGGGCCGGGACCCCGACGACCGACACCCAGCGGCCGGCACGAGACGCGACCGAGACCAGCGACAGGGCCAGGGTGATCTCGCCGGGGACAGGTCCGGCCCCGATGCCGACCGAGGTACCCCTTCGGGGCCCGCCGTTGGGCAACAACAGGGCCAGGGCGTCGGGGACCTCCAGCCGGCGCTGCCGATCCGCTTCGACGGGCACCGTGGTCAACGCGGCCCGGGCCCGGGCGGGCAGGCCTGCCACCATCGGGCCGGTGGCCTGCGGGCCGGTCACGGGTCGACACCGAGGGACGAGGATGCACGGGTGCCCATGGAGGGAGAGCCTACCGAACGTACGTTCGGTACTCAACCGCCGCAGCCGGCAGCCACCAGCCACCCGGTATGGCTGGCATCGGTGAACGCCCGGTGCACGGCGTTGACCACGGCCGGGTCGCGGCCGGCCGCCCCCGACAGCCCCGTCGAGCCGATGGTGGTGTGGATGACCTGGTTGCGCACCCCGGCCGGCAGGTCGACCCCGGCGGGCCCGAAGGTCCGGACTGATCCCCCTGGCCTGTGTCGGCGACGGTTACGGCTGACCTCTGGTCACGCCCTCGGCCAGGGCGGCGGCTGCCACCGCGGTGGCCACGCTGTCGGCCACGCCGGGCTCGAACACGCTGGGAACGACCTCCTCGGCGCCGAGCCGGGCCGACGGCACGGCGCCGGCAATGGCTTCGGCGGCGGCCAGCTTCATGCCCTCGGTGATCCGGGTTGCGCCGGCGTCGAGAGCGCCCCGGAAGATGCCCGGGAAGCACAGCACGTTGTTGATCTGGTTGGGGTAGTCACTCCGTCCGGTGGCCATGACGGCGGCCACCCCCTCGGCCTCCTCGGGCAGGATCTCGGGAACCGGGTTGGACAGGGCGAACACGATCGGTCCGTCGGCCATGGTCTGGAGGTCCTCCCGGTGCAGCAGACCAGGGGCGCTGACACCGACGAACACGTCGGCGCCGGCCAGCAGGTCGGCGAGGGTGCCGGAACGGCCCTGCTGGTTGGCGTGGTCGGCCAACCATTGCTTGGACGGGTCGAGACCCTCCCGGCCGCGATGGATGGCCCCCTTGCGATCGGCCGCCACGATGTCGGTCACCCCTGCGTTCATCAGGATCTTGGTGATGGCCACCCCGGCGGCACCGGCCCCCGAGAGGACGACCCGAAGGTTGTCCATGCGCTTGTTGTTCAGCTTCAACGCGTTGCGCAGGGCGGCCAGCACGACGACGGCGGTGCCGTGCTGGTCGTCGTGGAACACCGGGATGTCGAGCGACTCGCTCAGGCGGCGCTCGACCTCGAAACAGTGCGGGGCGGCGATGTCCTCCAGGTTGATGCCCCCGAACATCGGCTCCATGCGCTGCACCGTCTCGATCAGCTCCTCGGTGCTCGACACCCGCAGACAGACGGGGACGGCGTCGACACCCGCGAACGACTTGAACAACACGGCCTTGCCCTCCATGACGGGCAGGGCCGCCTCCGGGCCGATGTTGCCCAGCCCCAGCACGGCCGTGCCATCCGTGACGACCGCCACCGTGTTGGATTTCATCGTGTAGCGGTGCACCAGCGGTGGGGTGGCGGCGATGGCGGTGCACACCCGTGCCACCCCCGGCGTGTAGGCCATGGCCAGGTCGTCTCGGTCGTTCAGGGGGGAACGGCCGTCGATGGAGAGCTTCCCCCGTTCGTGGAGACCGAAGGTGCGGTCCTCAACCTCGAGAACGTGGACACCCTCGACGCGCCGGGTGGACTCGACGACCTCCCCCATGTGTCCCTCCGACGGGCAGAAGACAACGACGTCGCGCGTGACGGTCGCCCCGTCGGTGGCCACGATGTCGATGCCAACCATGCTCCCGCCGGCAGCACCGAGGGCCGTGGCGAGAAGCCCGAGGATGCCCGGACGGTTACGGAGTTGAACCCGGACGCGGACCGAAAATGCGGCGAGTGGCGTAGCCATCGTCAGAGCGTACCGACCCCGGAGCGGTCCCTCTTGGAGTCCGGCCAGGACGGCGTCCTTGCCGATGTGGCACGGGGCACATACGGTGGAGGCCAAGAGGGGGCGTTCGGGTCGAGGGTGGCCGAGTCTCGGGGGGGACGAGCGGCCACCTCGATCCGAACGGCTTCACCCCGGGTCCCGGCCGCGGTCAGGACCCGTCGGCGATGATGCGCTCGAAGATAGGCAGCGCCCGGTTGACGATCTCACGTTCCTCGTCGCTCAGGCCCTGCAGGCGCTCAGCCAGAAAGGCGTCCCGCCGGCTCCGGATCTCGGCGATGAGCGCCTCGCCGCTCGGCGTGATCTCCAGCCTGGACACCCGCCGATCCGTCGAGTCATGACGACGGCGGACGAAGCCCTGCTCCTCGAGCCGGGCCACGATCCGAGTCATCGAGGGCGGCGCGATGCGCTCCGTGGCCGCCAGCTCCCCGAGGGACGCGGCGCCGGCCAGGTTGATCGACGACAGTGCGGACATCTGCGACGCGGTGACGTCGCCCACCTTCTCCTGGCGAAGCCTCCGAGACATACGCAGGATGACCAGGCGGAGATGGCTTGACAAGGAGGGGGCCTCGTCGAGGACCGGGCTGCTACGGCCCCCCGTGCCCGGCGCCGGCGTGACGTCCATCTCTGGATCGTACCTGACCCTTAGCGAGGCGAAGCTTCGCCGCGGATGCGGCGCGCGTTCCCCACCGGGGCGGGGGCCGTGCCAGGATTATCGCCGTGGCCATGCGTGAGGACTGCCGGCATTTTCAGAGCCGGACCTATGACACCGGTGAAGTCGCCCGCTTCTGCGTGCTCAACCTGGCTCCCGAGGCGCCGTGGCGCTGCCCCGAGGGCTGCCCCCGCTACCAGCGCGACATCATCGACGCCACCTTCGTCACCGGGTCGCTGGTTCGCCCCCCGGTGGAGGCCGAGCCCGACGAGACCCCCGATGACATCGCCGCCATCCTCGACCGCGCCGATGCCATCGTCACCGCCGCCGGGCCGGAGATCGTCAGCGAGATCGACGCCCAGCGAGCCACCCGGCGGTGGTGGCAGGTCTGGAAGCGCAAGGGCGACGATGGCGGCTTCCACCTGAGCAACCGCTGAACTGCGTGGTCGCCTACGCGCCCCGGACCCCCGGTCGCCGTCGGGCCCTCGGCGGGCTCCTCGTCGCCGCCACCCTGGTGATGGGCGCCTGCGGGACGGGCGGCGGGTCACCGTCGCGCAGGAGCCAGCCATCGTCGACATCGGCCCCTTCGTCGCCGTCGTCGACCCAGAGCTCGTCGCCGTACCGCTGGACGCAGGACAGCGCCGCCAGCCTCAACATCGGCGGCGGCCCGACCACATCCCTGGCCGGTGTCGTCGCCCCCAACGCAGGTTCGCCGTGGCAGATCGCCGGGACCAGGACCAACCCTGACGGCACGACGACTGCGACGGTGTGGACGTCGCCCGATGCCGTCACGTGGACCGCCAACCCTCTGACCCCGCCGGGCACCACCAGCCAGGCTCGGGCGACGACGACCGCAGGGACCAGGACCGTGATCGTCGGATCGACAGGCACCGCTCGGAATCAACGAGCTGCAGTGTGGGAGTCGCCCTCCCCGGCCGGCGCGTTCCGTCAGGTGGACGCGCCCGGGGTGTTCGGCGGTCCCGCTTCGACATCGGGGAGCGACCGCGACTCGACCGGCGCCGCCGGCGGTGGGAGCGCCGCCATGGACCTCGTGGCGGCCGGGGGCCTCGGGGTCTTCGCGTCGGGCACGATCGGCGGCCAAGAGGCCGTGTGGTACTCAACCGACGGCCTTCACTGGAGCAGGCTCAAGGGGGCCGAGCAGATCATCAACGGGGCCACCACCCCGCACATCGACACCCTGCTGGTGGCAGCCAACGGTGTGTATGCGGCCGGCTCCGTGGCCGACGGATCCGCCACCGACGCCTCGGTGTGGAGCTCGACCGACGGCATCACCTGGCAGCAGGTCCGCACCGCCAAGGACAGCTTCACCGGGGACGGGGACCACACCATCAACGGCCTGGCCAGCCTCGGTACCGGCCTGGTGGCCGTCGGCGCCGTCCGATCCGGCCAGTCGTGGTCACCGGCATCGTGGATCTCCCCCGATGGACTCAGTTGGAGCGAGGCATCCGAGGCGTTTCCCCTCGCTGCGGGGCCACGTCCTGACAGCAACGGCACCACCGTCAACGCAGTGGCCTCGGCCACGACCGACACCGGCCGGACCGTGTCGTCGGGTCACCTGGCCGCCGTCGGTGGGAGCCGCTCCGCCCAGCGTCTGTGGATGTCCGTTGATGGGTCCTCGTGGAGCGACGTCGCCCTCCCTGCGAACGCCGCCAACGCGGCCGACTGGCGGGCGGGGCAGGTAGCCACCGATGGGTCGACCACCATCATCGTCGACAACTCGAACGGTTCACCCCGGGTGCTCGTCTCTCGGCCTCAGGGGTGGACGGAGGTCTCTGCTGACCCGGCCGTGTTCGGGCCTCCCCACGCCACCGCCACGCCGGCGCGCCTCCTCACCGAGGGAACCTCCATGGTCCTGTTCGTCCGCATCGACGAGCCGGGCCAGGTCCTGGGGACCGAGACCACGTCCGCCGCCGTGTTGACGTCGCCGGACGGCACCACCTGGACGGCGGCAGATCCCGCCTCGTTCGCCGGGCGTTCCCTGGGTGACGCCACCACCCTCGCCAACGGCTTGGTCGCCGTGGGCCACACCTCGGCGTTGACATCCACGCTGGCGGCCGGGCCGACCGGAGCCAGCGCCTGGTTCTCCCCCGACGCCGCCACCTGGGCCCTCAGCCCGGAGCCGCCGACCACCTTCGGTGGTGCCCCGCTGGGAGCGGGACGCGCCAACGCCGTGACCCGCCTGGGCTCCATGGTGGTGGCCGTCGGCCGGCAGGCGTCGGGCCCTGGAGCGCCGGCCGATCAGGCGGTGGCGTGGACCAGTGCCGACGGTCACGTGTGGTCCCCGGCCACCCCGCTCGACACCACGGCCGGCTTGGGTGTCGAGGATCCCGAGGGCGTGTGCGCCGGACCGCAATCGGTCGTCGCCGTCGGCACCGGGGTGACGTCAGGGCCCGGCAACCAGGCCCTGGCCTGGTCCTCGAATGACGGCGTGCACTGGCAGGCGGGCTCGGTGAGCCCCACCCCTGACCCGAAGGCCAACGAATCGATGCAGAGCTGCATCACCACGGGCAACGGCTACATCGCCTACGGATCGACCCAGGGCCCCAATGGGACCGTCGACGCCGCGGTGTGGTACTCCAACAACGGCACCCAGTGGACCCGCCAGACGGTGGCTGCCTTCGGGGGTTCGGACCTCGGTCCGATCAAGGACCTCGCCGTCGGAGGCACGACCTGGCTGGCGGTGAGCGGCAGCGGAGACCTGACCACCGCTGCGGGCGGGAACCTCGGCATCTGGCGCACGGGCGATGCCGGGTCGTCCTGGCAGCGCATCGACACGGCGGGGGCTCCGTGGACAGCCAGCCAGACCGCCTCGGTCGACCGGGTCGATCTGGACGGATCCAACGCGGTGGTGGCCGGCCAGGTCGATGGCCGACTCACGGTGTGGCTGGGGACGCCCTCGACGTCCCCCGCACCCGGTTGATCGCGGCCCTCAACGGTCGACGAGGACGGCCCCCGCCCGCTGGTCGGCGTCTGGCACCGGGGTGGCATAGCCGTCGGAACTGGTGGCCAGCTCCAGATCGATGCCCGGTTCGGGGCCAGAGGTGAAGGCGGTCTCGCACGGAACCAGGACCGGGACGTTGCTGCGGTAGTACGTCATGGTCGACAGCGGCGGCGAGTAGGCGTGAATGCTGGTGGCCATGCCGGGTCCGGCGTTGCCCAGGTTGTGGGCGTAATCGGGGCCGAACCAGCACGGCCGCCCCTGGCCATGGTCGCGACGTCGGCCTCCGGCCCAGCGCTCGACGGATCCGTATCGCTCGGTCAACGTCCCCTCGGTGACCACGAACGCGCCCGAGGAGCCGCCGTGGTCGTGGACCCGGGTGTCCTGGCCCGGCTGCCAGCCGAGCAGCCACACCTCAACGCTGCGCGACCAGTGCAGCCGGATGTACCAGCGGTGCTCGAAGTCGTGGCGGACGACGGGCCGCCACAGGTTGTCCTGGCGGCCGACCTGCTCGACGAGAGCGCCGAGCTGCCGGCGGGTCAGGCGAGCCTCTCCCAAGGCAAGCGCCTCCACGACGGCGGTGACGGACGGGGGGGACACCGTGCTCAGGTCCCTCATGGGGCACATCTCCTGTACTATGGAGAAGGTCCCGCAGCATCATCAGCGCATGCAATGGTCAGGACATGCGTGATCAAGCCAGACGCGACCTTCTCGGCTTGTTCACCATCTGCTTGACCGCGTTGCCATGGCCTCACCGACGGGAAACCTGCGTCTGCCCGAACCACGTGTCCCCGACGAGAGAACTCCTGGCTCGGCAAGGACATTCTACCACCAGTTGGGGGGGGTCCCCGCCGATGGAGATCAGCAAGGAACAGCGGGCCGCCGTCGCTGAGGTCATCACCAAGCTCGAACGCGATTTCTACGGCCGGGGTCCCACCTCGGTGCGGGTGTCGGTGAGCACCGGCGACCCCGAGTTGATCACCGCCCTGTCCACCGACCGCCTCACGATCATGGATCGGACCCTGGTCAACCGGGGCATGGTGACCGAGGTGATCGCCCACCATCAAGCGGTGCACCAGGTCACGTCCGCCGAGTTCTGTGACGGCGTGGCCCAGATCGTCGGCCGCCAGCCATCGTCCTACCTGGCCCAGCTGGATCCGGCCACCGGCTACGCGGTGCGGGTGTTCGTCTTCGCCGACGCCGACAACGACGAGGCCTGACCCGCCGGCGGCCGAGCCGCTCAGGCGGCCGAGCCACTCAGGCGGCGGCGCCAACCTCGAAGGCGGCCCACATCCGGGCGTAGGTGGCACCGGCGGCCAGCAGCTCCTCGTGGGTTCCGTCCTCGACGACGGCCCCGCCGGCGAGGACCACGATGCGGTCGGCGCGGCGAGCGGTCTGGAGGCGGTGGGCGATGAGCACCGTGGTGCGGCCGTGGGCCACGACGCCCATGGCCCTGCTGACCTTCGCCTCGGTGCCCAGGTCCAGGTTGGACGTGGCTTCGTCGAGCAGGAGGATGGCGGGGTCCACCAGTTGGGCCCGGGCCAGGGCGATGAGCTGGCGCTGGCCGGCCGACAGGCTACGCCCCCGTTCGCTGACCTCGTCGAGATAGCCGTCGGGGAGGCCGGCGATGAAGTCGTGGGCGCCGACGGCTCGGGCCGCCGCCTCGACCTCAGCGTCGCCGGCTTCGTCGTAGCCGTAGGCGATGTTGTCCCGGATGGTGCCGGAGAACAGGTAGGCCTCCTGGGGCACGTACCCCAGTTGGTGGCGGTAGGCGGCCAGGTCCAGGGTGCGCAGATCGTTCCCGTCGACCAGGACCCGCCCCGCGGTCGGGTCGTAGAAGCGGGTCAGCAGCTTGATGACCGTCGACTTGCCCGCGCCGGTCTCGCCGACCAGGGCGACCGTCTGGCGGGGTTCGATGGCGAACGACAGGCCCCGCAACGCCTCCTCCCCCGTGCCGCCGGGGTAGGCGAACCGCACGGCGTCGAAGCGCAGCGAACCGCTGAGCGGCCCGGGGTCCACCGGGTTGGTGGGCGCGACCACCAACGGCTGGATGGCCATCAGCTCGTTGATCTGGCGCATCGACGCCCCCGCCTGCTGGTAGGAGTCGAAGGTCTGCGAGAGCTGCTGGATGGGCGCGAAGAACAGGTCGAGGTAGAGCAGGAACCCGATGAGCTCACCGGAGGTGAGCGAGTGGTGGGCGACGAACACCGACCCGACCCCGAGCACCACCGCGGAGGCGGCATCGGAGAGCATCTGGACGAACGGGAAGTACAGCGCCACCAACCGCTGGGCGGACAACCGGGCGTCGAGATAGCGGGTGGCCAGGGTCCGGAAGTTGGCCTCGTTGCGGTCCTGGCGGACGAATGCCTGGGACTCCCGCACCCCCGAGAGGCTCTCGGCCATGTTGGCGTTGACCACGCCGATCTCGTCGCGGGCTCTCCGGTAGGCCCGGCCGGACAGGGTGCGGTAGACGAGCGTGGCCGCCACCAGGGGGATCATGACCGACAGGGTGATGAGGCCCAGCTTCCAGTTCCACACGACCAGGGCCAGCCCGACGCCGACGAAGGTGAACAGAGCGACAAGGGCGTTGATCAGGCCTGTCTGCAGGAGGTTGGAGAAAGCGTCCACGTCGGTGGTCATGCGGGTCAGGATCCGCCCCACCATCTCCCGGTCGTAGAAATCGATCGACAGCCGTTGGAGGTGGGAGAAGATCCGGACCCGGAGGGCGAACAGGAGGCGCTCCGCCGTCTTACCCGTCACGAGGACCTGGGCGATCGAATCACCCAGGTCGGCGGCGGTGACCAGAGCGAAGGCCACCGAGGCGATGGCGAGCGCACCGACGGAAGCCTTGGCCACGCCGTCGTCGAGGCCGGCGCGGATGAGGACGGGGCCGAGCAGGGTGGCGACCGAGTCGATGAGGACCAGGGCCAGACCGGCGGCCAGGGGCTTGCGGAAGGGGCGCAGGAAGTTGCGCAGGGTGAAGCTCGGGTCGTGGTCCGCCTGGATGGTGACGTCGATGTCGGGGACGTCGCGGATGGGCGGGAGGGCCTCGACCTGGGCGAGCAGCTCGGGGGTGGCAGCCAGCGCTCCCATCCAGTTGTGACTCCCTCCTCCTCCTCCGCCTCCCCCACCGGCCGTCGCTCCACTGGCCGTCCCTCCCCGGCCCCGGCCCAGTCCCGGCCCCCGGCTGGTGGCCCTGGTCCCGGCGCCGCCGTGACCGCCGAGCGACCCTTCCAGCGAGGGCGCGTGCGGCCACAGTGAAGGTGTCACCCCGGCGACCTGGGCCTGGCGGCCGACGGCCGCCTCATGGCCAAAGGCGATGGCACCGCCCTCACCCTCGATGGCGTCGCCCGGCCCGGCCAGCAGGAGCCGGTAGATGGCACAGCGCTCGATCAGCTCCTCATGGCTGCCCTGGTCGATGACCCGGCCACCGTCGACGACCGCCACCCGGTCGGCCAGGCGCAGCGTGGAGCGCCGGTGGGCTACGAGCAGGGTCGTCCGCCCCCTCATCACCTGGCGCAGGGTGGCGTGGATCTCCTCCTCGATCCGGGCGTCGATCGCACTGGTGGCGTCGTCGAGGACCAGCATCCGCGGGTCGGTGATCAGGGCCCGGGCCAGGGCGACGCGCTGGCGTTGCCCACCCGAGAGGCTGAGGCCGCGCTCGCCTACCAGCGTGTCGTAGCCGTCGCCCATGGCGGTGATGAACTCATGGGCCTCGGCGGCCCGGGCGGCAGCGACGACCATCTCGTCGGTGGCATCGGGCCGGCCGTAGGCGATGTTGGCCCGGATGGAGTCGGAGAACAGGAAGCTCTCCTCGAACACCACGCCAATCTGGCCCCGCAACGACTCCAGGGTGACGTGGCGGATGTCGATGCCGTCGATCGTCACCGATCCGCCCCCGACGTCGTAGAACCGGGGCAGCAGCAACGAGATCGTCGATTTGCCCGACCCAGACGTGCCGACCAGGGCCACCGTCTCACCGGGGCTCACGTGCAGGGTGAAGTCGTCGAGCACCGGCCGGTCCGGCGCGTAGCCGAAGCAAACGTGGTCGAAGCGGATGTCCCCGCGCGCCGGGGCCAGCCGGTCGGCACCGGGCATCTCGGTCACGATCGGGTTGGTGTCGAGCAGGTCGAGGACCCGTTCCGCGCCGGCCCGGGCCTGCTGGCCGACCAGGAGGAGGGCGGCGAGCATCCGGGCGGGGGCGGCCAGCTGGACGAGGTAGGTGGCGAACGCCAGGAAGGTCCCCACCGAGATCTGGTGATGGATGGCCAGATACCCGCCGAGAGCGAGGACGCCGACCTGACCGGCGACCGGCAGCGTGGCGAGGAGCGGCTGGTAGCGGGCTTGGTAGCGAACGGCCCGGACCCGCGAGCCGTAGAGGGTCCGGGCCCGGTCCACCAGGTGCCACAGCTCCCGTTCCTCCTGCCCGAAACCCTTGACGACACGGACACCGGAGACGGCCTCCTCGACGACGACGGCCACCTCCCCTTCGCGCTGCTGGGCATCCCAGCTGGCCGGGAAGGTCCGCTCCCGCATGCGCACGGCGGTGAAGAACAGCCCGGGCACCACCAGCAGACTCACCACAGCCAGCAGGGGTGAGTAGACGAACATGATCACCAGCGAACCGATCAGCAGCAGCACGTTCCCGGCCATGAGCGGCAGGAACGCCAGGAGCCCTTGGAGGAGACCGACGTCGGAGTTGGCCCGGGAGACCAGCTGGCCGGTCTGGAGCTGATCATGACGGGCGAAATCGAGCCGCTGGAGCTGGTCGTAGATGGCGTTGCGCAGGTCGTACTGGACGTCGAGACCGACTCTCCCCCCGACGAAGCGGCGCACGTAGGCGGCGACGAAGCTGGCGACGGCGGCGACGGCGAGCACGATCATCCACGGGGCCAGAGCGGAGCGGTGGGCGATGATGACGTTGTCGATCACCTGACGCTCGACGGTGGGCACGGCCGCGGTGATGGCGCTGCCGAGCAGGGCGAAGCCGAAGGCCAGGATCACCTTGCGCCGGTGCGGCTTCAGCCACGGGGCCAAGCGGCGGATCCATCCTCGCCGGGGCGCAACGGGCGCCTCGCTCATGAGGCGGCATCCTGCGGCTGGCAGCGGGCCGTTACCCGGGTGTCGAGCACCCGGCCCAGCTCGGCCAGGGCGGCGACCACGACGACGGGCTGGTTGCACCCGGCGACCAGCCCGTTCAATGCGGCGGCCATGGCCGCCTCGGTCTCCTCCAGCGCGGCCCGCCCCTCAGAGGTGACCTCCAGCCGGGTCACCCGGCGGTCCCCGGCGGCGGCCGTGCGCCCGAGCAGGCCCCGGCAGACGAGGGAGTCGACCATGGCGGTGATGGTGGGCTTGGCCAGGTCCAGCCGCCCGGCCAGGTCGGTGGCCCGTTCGTCGCCTGCCGCCACTCGCGACAGGAGTCGGTACTGGGGCAGGCTCAACTCGGGGCTGACCCGCTCGAGGGCCCGTGACGCCCGAACCAGCCCCCTCAGGGCGGGGATCAGAGTCTCGACCCGGGAAGGCTCGAGCTGGACGGAAGGGTCGATCATGGTGCGTCAGGCTAACAGTGAGGAACCCGAACCAGTTGATCAGTTTTCGACGATGTCCTCGCCGGGGCCATCCGGCCCCACACGGCGCAGGGCCCGGGCACCGGCGACGCCCCAGACCAGGCCTTCCATGAACACCCAGCTGCGGCGGTGGATGGCCGTGGGCCCGTAGGCGTGCAGGGCCATCCGGTGCCGGGGCCCGGGGTAACCCTTGTTCCGGTCGAACTCGAAACCCGGGTAATGCTCGGCCTCGGCCCTCATGACCCGGTCGCGGCTGACCTTGGCCAGGATCGACGCGGTGGCGATCGACAGGCTGGTGGCGTCGCCCCGGATCACCATGCGGCTGCAGCCCAGGCCGACGAAGTCCCAGTTGCCGTCGACCAGGACCTGGTCGGGTGCGACACCCAGGCCGTCCATGGCCCGGCCGGCGGCCAGGCGTTGGGCTGCGGTCATGCCCAGCTCGTCGCACTCCACCTGGGTCGCCGATCCGACGGCCCAGGTGCACCAGCGGGCGATCCGATCGAAGAGGCGTTCTCGTTCGGTCTCGGGGAGCATCTTGGAGTCGCGCACCCCGTAGACGCGGCGGTCGCGAGGAATGACGGCGGCCCCCACGGTGAGCGGCCCCGCCCACGAGCCTCGCCCGACCTCGTCGACCCCGACGACGACCTCGCGGCCGGCCGCCCATCCCTCTCGCTCGAGGCGCAGCCCGGGCACCAAGGGGCGCGGGCTCAACGCAGGCTCACGGCTGCCGGGCCTTCGACAACGTCACCCACGACGATGAAACCGTGGTCGGCGACCAGCCCGTGGGCGGCGCCGGGGGGGACGGCGGCCAGCAAGCCGCCCGATGTCTGGGGATCGAAGGCCAGGGCGGCCAGGGCCGGAGACGCATCGACGTCCACCCGGCCTTCGAGATGGGACCGGTTGCGGGCGTCGCCACCGGTCCTCGTCCCTGCCTCGGCGGCCGTCAGGGCCCCGGCGTAGAGGGGCAGGGTGTCGGCCCGAAGTCGCAGCGTGGCCGCCGAGCGCTCCGCCATCTCCCAACTGTGGCCGAGCAGCCCGAACCCGGTGACGTCGGTGACGGCGTGGGGCGCCTCGCCGAGGGCCGACAACGCCGCCGCCGCGTCGCGGTTGAGGCGTCGCATGATGGCGATGGCGGTGGTGACCTCGTCGGGGCGGCCCCCGGCCAGCACGATGCCCGAACCGAGGGGCTTCGACAGCACCAGGGCATCGCCGGGCCGGGCGCCGGCCTTGGTCCAGACCCGGTCGGGATGGACCAAGCCCTGCACCGCCAGGCCGAAGATGGGTTCGGGGGAGCGGATCGTGTGGCCGCCTGACACTGTGCCCCCGGCCTCGACGACAACCGAGGCGGCGCCGGCGAAGATGGCGGCGATGGCCGCCTCGGGCATCCGCTCGGGGAAGGCGGCGACGTTGAGGGCCAGGATGACCCTGCCGCCCATGGCGTAGACGTCGGAGCAGGCGTTGGCCGCGGCGATGGCGCCGAAATCGCCCGGGTCGTCGACGAGGGGCGGAAAGAAGTCGGTCGTCGACACCAGGGCCACGTCGTCGGTCAGGCGGTACACGGCGGCGTCGTCGAAGGGGGCGAGGCCGACCAGCAGCGAGGGGTCGACGGTGCCGGCCAGGTCCCGGACCAAGGCCGCCAGGGGCGCTGCTCCCCACTTGGCGGCGCACCCTCCGCACGCGGTCCACTCGGTCAACCTCAGGTCGTTCAGGTCAGTCATCGATTGCCACCTCGGGACGAAGGTAGTAGCGGCCGAGCAGCAAGCGATCGCTGGCGAGCAGGTGGACCAGGCGGGCAGGAACAGGAGCGGCCAGCGGCGTCCCGGCCATCAGCCCGAGGTGGCCGGGACCGGCCACGATCGGGTCCTGGGTGACGCAGAGCTCGTCGAGGGCGCCGGCGGCGATGAGCCCGGTCACGGTGGTCGGGCCCCCCTCGCACAGCACGTGGCGCAGCCCTCGGGCCCCGAGCTCGTCGAGGGCCACGGCGAGATCGACGGCGTCGTCACCACAGAGCACCACGTCCGCCCGTTGGCTCAGAGCGGAGCGGGCATCGGGGGAGGCCCGGGCACAGGTGAGCACCAGGGGCCGGGGAGCCGTGGCGGTCTCGGTGAACAGCCGGGACTGCGGGTCGAGGTCGGCCCGGTTGGTCAGCACCGCCACCGGCGGCGCGGGCGCCTGACCCCGCTCGACCCGGCGGCCTCGGGCCGGCGGCGAGACCTTGGCCGGACCGTAGTTCTCGGCCCGAGCCGTGCCGGATCCGACGAGGACGACGTCGGCCAAGGCCCGGAGGGCGACGAACACGAGCCGGTCGTCGGGGCCGCCCAGCGGACCGCTGCGCCCGCCTATCTCGACCGCCGCGTCCAAGCTGACGACGACGTTGGCCCTCACCCATCCCGGCCGCGGCGCCTGGTACAGCGCTTCAAGGGACTCGGGATCAGTGATCGGTACCTGTTGGGGAATGGCGTCGGGGCCGCCCAGAAGCAGCCTCAGCGCCACGGCGGACCCGGGTTGCGGGAGGGGGGCACGGACGTCACGGGTCCAACCGTAGCGGTGGCCGGCCGTCCACCAGCTGAGCGCCGGATCGCAGGAGCGCTCCGTAGGATGCGGCGGTGGCCTCCTACCCGACGGCGCCCCCCGGCGTCGCCCGAGCCACGGGGTGGCTGGGCCCCGTGGCGGTGCTGGTGCCGGTCAAAGCGTTCAGCCAGGCCAAGCTGCGGTTGGCCCCCGCCCTGTCCCCCGAACGCCGGGCGGAGCTGGCCCGGACCATGGCCGAGCGGGTCCTGCACTCCGCCGGGGACCTTCCCGCCGCCGTGGTCTGTGACGACCGGGGCGTGGCCGCCTGGGCCCGCAACCTCGGTGCCCTTGTCATCTGGGAACCGGGTCGGGGACTGAACGGGGCCGTGGCGGCCGGTGTGGCTCTCCTGGCCGGCGCCGGTGTTGAACAGGTGGTGGTCGCCGCCGGGGACCTCCCACTGGCCGACGATCTACGTTGGGTCACCGAGTTCGACGGGATCACGATCGTCCCCGACCGCGTCCACGACGGGACCAACGTGATCGCCGTGCCCACCTCGAAACCGTTCGGATTCTCCTATGGTCCCGGATCGTTCTCCCGCCACCTGGCCGAGGCCCGGACCCTCGACGTCGCCATTCGGGTGGTCGACGCCTCCCCGCTCAGTTGGGACGTGGACCTACCTGCCGACCTGGAGTTCCTCCCCCGGTGACCGCTGCGATCCCCACGCCGAGGGTGGCCCTGGCCGTCGGCGCTCACCCCGACGACGTCGAGTTCGGTGCCGGCGCCACGCTGGCCAAGTGGGCTGCGGCCGGGTGCCGGATCCACCACGTGATCTGCACCGACGGGTCCAAGGGGTCGTGGGATCCGGGTGAGGACACGGCCCGGTTGGTGGCTCTCCGCCAGGACGAGCAGCGCCGGGCGTCGGTGGCGCTGGGTGGCAGCGGTGAGGTCACGTTTCTCGGCTGGCCCGATGGCGAGCTCGAGTCGGGGCTGCGGCAGCGCTGGGAGATGGCGGCGGCCATCCGGGCGGTACGCCCCGATGTCGTCCTCGGCCACGACCCGTGGAAGCGGTACCGGCTCCATCCCGACCATCGCAACGCCGGTTTCCTGCTCGTCGACGGCGTTGTTGCGGCCCGGGACCCCCACTTCTTCCCCGAGCTGGCCGATCCTCCCCACCGGCCGTCGGCGCTGTTGCTCTTCGAGGCCGACGAGGCCGACCATGTCGAGGACGTCGCCGGCTACGAGGCGGCCAAGGTCGCTGCCCTGCTGGCTCACCGCAGCCAGTTTCGCTCGACCATGGACATCGCCGACGCCGACGACGCCGGCGCCACCGCCCGGTTCGAGACGCTCATCGTCGACCGCCTGACGAAGACCGGCGCCGAAGCAGGCTTCGGCGCCGGGGAGTCGTTCAAGCTGATGAAGGATCTGTGATCCTCAGGCCGGGCCGCGTCAGCCGCGGCTGGCTTTCTTGACCGCCTTCCTCGCCGGGGACTTCACCCCGGTCTGAGCCGTCTTGGCCGCCGACTTCTCGGCCCGGGCGGCGCCCTTCTTCACGGTCTTGGCCGCCTTGCGGGTGACCGAGGCCGCCTTCTTGTCGGCGGCCTTGGTGCTGCCCCGTGCCTTCTTGGCCGTCGACTTGGTGGCGGCACCCGACTTCTTGGCTGTCGACTTGGTGGCAGCACCCGACTTCTTGGCCGTCGACCTCGAAGCGGCAGCGGACTTCTTGGCCGGCGACTTCGTTGTCCCGGACTTCTTGGCTGTCGACTTCGTTGCCCCGGACTTCTTGGCTGTCGACGCCTTTGCAGCCGTCGCCTTCTTGGCGGTCGACGCCTTGGAGGCCGTTGCCTTCTTCGCCGAGGACGCGGCGGACCTCGCCGATGACTTGGCCGCCGCGGTCGACTTCCGGCCTGTGGCGGTGGCCTTTCTGGCGTTGGACGTGCCCGTCGCGGCGGCGGACCGGGCCGCTTGGACCGTCGCTCCCCGGGCCCCGGCGCGGGACCGCTGAGCCGACGTGGCCGTCGTCGCCGCGGAACGCTTCGCGGTTCCGGCCCGCTTGGTCACGGACTTGGCCGCCGACTCGGTGGCGGCAGCTGTGTCGGCCAGGACGCCTGCGCCTAGCTCTTCGGCCTTCTTGGTGACGGCTTTGACGGCGGCGACAGCGGTCTTCTTCACGCTGGAGCGGGCCTGACGTGGCTGGGAGGCGGCGGCGGTGGTTGGGCTCTTTCGGTTGGTAGGCATCGTCGCTCGCTCAGCGCTTCTTCGCCGCGGAGGACTTCTTCGCCGTGGTCTTCTTGGCGGCGGTGGCCTTCTTGGCCGGAGCCTTCTTGGCCGCGCTCTTCTTGGCCGCTGCCTTCCTCGTGTTGAGCGCATCCTTGAAGGCGGTGGCCGCCTTGAAGCCCACGCCCTTCGACGCCGCCACCCGCATGGGTTGGTTGGTCTGAGGGTTGCGCCCCATGCGAGCCGGGTTGCTCTTGGGGTTGAAGGTTCCGAAGCCGAAGATCGAAACCCTCGAACCGGACTTGATCTCGGCGACGATCGTGCCGAGCGTGGCCGAGATCGCAGCGTCAGCTTGCTTTTTTTCGAGCCCGGTCTCTTGAGCGACCGAGTCGACCAACTCTGTGCGGTTCACAGCCGCCTCCTGGCGTGTAGGGGAAGTTCCGACCATGAAAGAGCTTCGCAGCCCTCAGGTCAAGCATTTCCCCTTGAGACTCAAGGGGCATTCTTGAGTTGCGGCGAAAAACCCTTGCTGTGCAAGGGTCTTTCGCCGTTCAGCTCTGTGACATTTCGAGGCCGAACGGAGGCCTCAGCTGGCCGGAGCGAGAGCTGCGTCGAACACTTCACTCACCTCCGAGGCCAGATGAAAGGTCATGGCCTGGCGGATTTCGGCGGGGATGTCGTCGAGATCAGGCTCGTTGCGGGCGGGCAGGATCACCTCGGTCAGGCCGGCACGATGGGCAGCCAGCACCTTGGCTTTGACCCCTCCGATGGGCAGAACCCGACCCCGAAGAGTCAGCTCGCCGGTCATCCCCACCTCGGGGCGAACGGCCCGACCGGTGAGGAGGCTGACCAACGCCGTCGCCATGGTGACCCCGGCGGAGGGCCCGTCTTTGGGAATGGCCCCGGCGGGCACATGCACATGGGTGACCCGGTCGCTGAACGCCAGGGGAGACACGCCGAGCTCGTCGGCATGCGCCCTCGTGTAGGAGAGGGCGATCTGGGCTGACTCCCTCATGACCTCCCCCAACTGACCGGTGATGGTCAGACCGGGTTCGCCCGGAGCGGCGCTGGCTTCGACGAAGAGGACGTCGCCCCCGACGCCGGTGACAGCCAGCCCGGTGGCCACCCCGGGAAGCGAGGTCTGCTCCGCCACATCGGGCACGAAACGCGGCCGGCCCAGCCAGGTCCGGATGTCTTCGACGTCAACAACGGTCGGCGACCCCGCGGCCGTCTCCTCGGCGGTGCGGGCCGCCACCTTGCGCAACAGGCGCCCCAGCTGCCGTTCGAGACCGCGGACGCCGGCCTCGTGGGTGTAGCCGGTGACCAGCGCCCGCATCGCCTCGTCATCAACGTCGACTTCTTCGGCGCGCAGCCCCGACGCCCGGATCTGGCGGGGCAGCAGGTGCTGGCGCCCGATGGCCACCTTCTCGGCCTCGGTGTAGCCATCGAGGGCAACGACCTCCATCCGGTCCAGCAACGGCCCTGGGATCTGGTCGATGACGTTGGCCGTGGCGATGAACAACACGTCCGAGAGGTCCAGGTCGAGGTCCAGGTAATGGTCCCGGAAGGTGTGGTTCTGGGCCGGATCGAGCACCTCGAGGAGGGCGGCCGCCGGGTCGCCCCGGTAGTCGTTGCCGACCTTGTCGACCTCGTCGAGGAGGACCACCGGGTTCATGGTCCCCACCTCCCGCAGGGCGCGGACGATGCGACCCGGGAGGGCGCCCACGTAGGTGCGCCGATGGCCGCGGATCTCCGCTTCGTCGTGCACCCCGCCGAGGGCTACCCGGACGAACTTGCGGCCCGTGGCCCGGGCCACCGAAGCACCCAGCGAGGTCTTTCCCACACCTGGAGGACCGACCAAGGAGAGAATGAGACCACCACCCCGGCGGCCCCCGGACTCCGTGGTCTCCTCGATGCCGCGCTCGGCCCGCAGCTTGCGCACGGCCAGATGCTCGATGATGCGGTCCTTGACCTCGTCGAGACCGGTGTGGTCGGCGTCGAGCACGGTTCGCGCCCCGGTCACGTCGGAACGGTCGTCGGAGTACACGCCCCAGGGCAGATCGAGGACCGTATCCAGCCACGTCCGGATCCACCCGTGCTCGGGGCTCTGCTCGCTCGATCGCTCCAACTTGTCGATCTCGGCGTTGATCGCCTTGCGGACACCTTCGTTGACGTCGAGGGCCGCCACCCGGGTCCGGTAGTCGTCGTCGCCCTCCTCGCCGCTGGTCTCGCCCAGCTCCTTGCGGATGGCGGCCAGCTGCTGGCGCAGTAGGTACTCCCGCTGGGTGCGCTCCATGCCCTCGGCCACGTCGGAGCGGATGCGGACCTTCAGCTCCAGCTCGGCCAGCGCCTCGCGGGCCCATCCGAGCGCCAACCCGACCCTGCGGTCGACATCGACCGACTCGAGCAACTCGACCTTGCGCTCCACGGACAGATCGGGCCAGTAGCCGGCCAGGTCGGCCAAGGCTCCGGGCGAGGATGTCCGGCGCCAGACCTCCGTCAACGGACCCCCGCCCCGGTGCTCGGCGATGGCATCGAAGACGGCCTTCAGCTCCGAGACCTTGGCCTGGGTCTCCGCCGTTGCCTCGATGTCGTCGAGGACCTCGACGTCGACCCACAGGGCCGGCCCGGCGACAGCCGTAGCCGCTCCGACGCGCGCCCGGCGCTCGGCGTGGACCACCACCGCCTGGGTGCCGCCCGGCATGGCTCCCCGACGTTCGATGGCGGCCACGACACCGATGCGGGCGTACCGCCCCGAGCTGGGGTCGGCTCCCTCGGAGCGACCCAGGCGGGGCAGCAGGACCAGGCGATCGCCGGCGCCGCCGGCCGCGTCGGCGGCGGCTCGGGCCTCGCTCGTCTCCAGTGCCAGGGTGATGGTCATGCCGGGAAGGACCACGCCGGCATCCAGGGGAAGCAGAGGGAGCGAGGAGGTGGTGAGAGGAGTCATGGGCGTCTCCAAGGACGTAATCCAGTAAGTGCTAGGAGGATAACCACATCTCTATGAAAGTTGTTCCTCTGTGACTAAAGTTAGGCGAACGTCCTGGTCACAGGGGTTGAGGACGGAACGTACGGTCAGCGGCGGACGGGATCAGCTCCCGGCGCCGCCGGGACCGCCGCCGGGACCGGTGCCGGTCGGCCGGCGGGCCTCGGCCGGGCGAAGCGCCCCCAGGGATCCTCGGGCTCACCGTCGCGGCGGTGCCGGAGCCGGCCGATGCCGAACAGCTCCTTGGACCACAAGAGGTACAACAGGATCACCACGTTGATGACCAGGGCCCCGACCTTGAGGGCCGAGACCCCTTTGGCCAGCTCATCGATCTCGTAGGGGATGAAGCCCACGGTGGCCAGCACGGTGAGGTACTCGGCCCAGCGCCGCTCCCGCCACAGGCCGACCGCCTCCACCCCCTCGACGACGCAGTAGGCGACGGCGGCGGCGATGACGACGGTGAGTGTCGAGCTCTTCAACGCCAAGAGGTGGTTGCCCTCCTTGGTGATGAAGCTCCCACCGAAGGCGTTGCCGGTCTGGGCCGAGTTGGAAGTCAGGCCGGTCAGGAGGTGGCGAACCCAGCTCTTGACCCCGACCAACTCGACTCGCAGGGCGATGGCCAGCGCCGCCACCACGGCGAACAGCACCGAGTGGACCCCCCGCTCGACAGCGATCGCCCTCATGATGAGCGCCGTGCGCAGGGCCTTGTCCCGGCGAGGCAGGTGGATCTCCTCGATCGGCGGCAGGCGATCGGCAGCCTGCGCACCCGGCGGGTCCACCCGTAGCCACGAGTCGCAGCGCAGGCAGCGGGCCAGGCGCCACCGCTGAGCCTCTCCTGGCTGACCGGCACCTGGGGCCTCACCCTCGCCGCTCCCCGGGGCGGCGCCCACGACCGACGGATCGGCGACATCGACTTCGGCGCCGATCAGCACCGGGCCGTCCAGCGACCGGACGCCTGCGGCGGGCAACTCGTGGCCCCGGATCCCGCAGACGGCGGTGGGCAAATCCTTCACCCAGGCCACGATTCCGTCCCCTCGGCGTGGCCAAGACCCGCCGGGGAGGCTCGCCGGATGGTCGGTGCAGGAAGGTGCATGAGATACGGCGCCATGACGCTTCTACGCTAGTCTCATGGGTCGTGCTCCGGCGCCCCCGAGCCTCGACTCGACCCCCGACATCCTTCCCCGCCGGCACCTCTGGGCGCCGGGTGCTGATCCTCTCCGCCAGCATGGGCGCGGGTCATGACGGGGCGGCCCGGGAGCTGGCCCGCCGGCTCGATCGGGCCGGCCACCACGCCGAGGTCCGGGACTTTCTCGACGCCGGACCCCTGCGGATGGGCACCGCCATGCGCAGCGGCTACCAGTTCGAGTTGCGCCACGCCCCTTCCGCCTACAACGCCACCTACCGGTTCTGGTACCGGGCCCCGTGGCTGGCACCGGTCCTGGCCTGCCTGGTCAGCCTCCTCACCCGCCGCCGGGTGCACCGGTGGATCCGCGACGTGTCAGCCGACGTGGTGGTGTCCACCTACCCGTTGGCCACCCTCTGCCTGGGCCGGATGCGGGCGACGCGGCGCCTGATGATCCCGGCGGTCAACTTCATCACCGACTTCGGGGTACACCCGCTGTGGGTGCACCGGGGCATGGACCTGAACCTGGCCGTCCAGTCCGGTCCCGCCGAGCAGGCGTTCCGCCGCACAGGGAAGCCGGCGACGGCCTGCGGTCCCTTGGTCGCCGACCGGTTCGATCCCGACCTGGCCGGCACGGCCGAGCATCGCCGGGGAGCCCGGTCAGCCATGGGGCTGGCGGATGATGACCTGGCCGTGCTCATCGTCGCCGGGTCGTGGGGTGTCGGGGAGCTGGGGGAGACGTTCGAGTCCGTGTCCCGCACCCCCGGAGCCGTCCCCGTGGTCGTCTGCGGGCGTGACGACGCCCTGGTCCGCCAGGTGAGCGCCGCGGCTGCCGCCACCGCGTCCCCGGCGGTGATCCTGGGCTGGACCGACGACATGCCGGCCCTCATGGCGGCCAGCGACGCCCTGGTCGAGAACGCCGGGGGCCTGACCGCCTTCGAGGCCATGCGCATCGGCCTCCCTGTCATCACCTTCCGCCCGATCGCCGGCCATGGCGTGGAGAACACGGAGGCGATGGCGGCCGCCGGCATCAGCCGCATGGCTCCCGACGTTGCCGCTCTCGACGACATCCTGCAAGCCGTCGGGCGGCCGGGTCCGGCCCGCGATGAGCTGATCCTGGCGGCGCGGGCCATGTTCGTGAGTGACGCCGCCCAAGGGGTTCTCGACGCCATCCCCACCTCGACGGCGCCGGCGACTCGCCGGGGCCGCCAGGCGAAGGTGGTCCTGAGCCGGGTGGCGACGGGCCTGGTGGCCGCCGCCGCCGTCACCTGGGGCGGCCTGACCACCGGCGTGGGCGTCGCCGCCGCCAACGGAACCGGCGTGGCCCACCCCCAAGCCGACGCCGGTCAGGTCGTCTACCTCGGCGTCCGGCTCAACCGGGCGGAGCTGGCCGATCCGGGCGTCAGCCGGGCCGTGCACGCTCTGGGCGCCACGGCGGTGATCGACGATCACGTGGCCTCGGCGGATCCCACCGACACCCGCGGGCTGGCCAGGAGCGGCATCGACATCGCCAACGGGGGCCAGGGGCATCGCACCGACGAGCGCGGTCGCCCGATCCGCCCCGCATTGTGGAACCGGGCCAAGGCCGATGTTGATGCGGGCGCGGCCCTCAGCCAGATCGTGGGTCGACCGGTGACGGAGTTGGTCCCCGGCCGGCGGGTCAACGCCTTCGACATGGTCGACACGGGCAGGGCCCACGACCGGCTGGTGGTTCCCGACGCCGTCGTCGACGTCACCGACGGCGACACCTTCCCCGGCCCGGCGAGGGTGACCGCCCACTCGATCGTGCTCGTCGACGGCCTGGGGGGCACGCCGACCGAGGTGACCTCCGACCTCGCCCGGTTGACGGCTCAAGTGCAACACAGCGGGCTGTCGGTCAGCCCCATGGCCAAGCTGCGTTGAGGTTCGCTCGAGCTGCGGACCTCGGTGGCGGCGGGCGACGCGTCGCCCCGTTCGCCGCCGGGGCGGTGGCGGCCGCGGTCGTCGCCCACCTCACCCCCGGGGTGAGCAGCTGGCGGGCCATGCGCTGCCGATTGCTGCCGGGCCTGGCCGGCGTCGGTGACAACCACCATGTCGCCCTGACCTTCGATGACGGTCCCGACCCGGTCTCGACGCCGGCCTTCCTCGACACGCTCGACGATCTCGGTTGGCAGGCCACGTTCTTCTGCCTGGGCCAGCAGGTCCGCCGGGACCCGGGCCTGACCCGAGAGGTCGTCCGGCGGGGCCACGAGCTCGGGGTGCACGGCGACGTCCACACCAACCACCTGCGCCGCCCCGTCACCTGGACGGTTCCCGACCTCCTCCGCGCCCGGGACCTGGTGGCCGACGTGGCCGGGATCGAGCCCCGCTGGTTCCGGCCGCCCTACGGCGCCCTGGCCGCCTCATCGCTCATGGCCGCTCACACGGCCGGCCTGCGCACAGTGCTGTGGACCTCGTGGGGTCGGGACTGGCGGGCCGAAGCCAGCCCCGAGACGGTCGTGGACGATCTGGAGCGCACCTGGCACCGGGGCGCAACCGTCCTGCTCCACGACTCCGACATCACGTCGGCCCCCGAGTGCTGGCGCTCCGCCCTGGGCGCCCTACCCATCCTGGCGGAGCGGTGGGGGGCACGGGGACTGAAGGTGGGCACCCTCGCCCAGCACGGCTTCTGAGCGGCCAGTAGGGGCGCTCAAAAGGATGAGCAGATCACAATGACGGCTGAGGCTTAGCCGCCGAGCGCGGCGCGGACGACGGCGAGACGGGTCGGGTCGACCCGCCACCACATCCACCGGCCTCGCTTCTCACCGACCAGGAGACCGGCTTCGGAAAGGACTCTGGTGTGATGGGAGATGGTCGGCTGGCTCTTGGCCAAGGGGACTTCGAGATCACAGGAGCAGACCTCGACCTGGGCGGCGACGAGGGAGAACAGGCGGAGCCGTACCGGGTGGGCCAGCGCAGCGAGGACCCGCGCCAGCTCGAAGGCCTCGGTCTCGCCCAGCGGTGCTTCGATGACCGACGAGCAGCACAGACCCGCCTCGGTGCCCACCGGGATCGTCGCAGTCTTGGCCACCTCGTCACCCTCCACGCATTGACAGTCATCGATCAGTAACCCATACTGCCTATCGACAGGAATCAATCTATCAAGGAGGACCGTCCATGTCCCGTGTGCAGCTTGCTTTGAACGTCGCTGACATCGACGAAGCCGTCGACTTCTACTCGAAGCTGTTCAACACGACCCCGGCCAAGGTCCGCCTCGGCTACGCCAACTTCGCCGTGATCGACCCGCCGCTCAAGCTGGTCCTGATCGAGGACGCCAACCAGACCCCCGGCACCCTCAACCACCTCGGCGTCGAGGTATCGTCCTCCGACGCCGTGGCCGCCGCCCAGACCCGTCTGGCGGGCGAGGGCCTGGCCACCGCCGTCGAGGGGCAGACAGCGTGCTGCTACGCGGTGCAGGACAAGGTGTGGGTCGACGGCCCGGGCGGCGAGCCGTGGGAGATCTACACCGTCCTGGCTGACACCGAGATGCCTGCCGGGCGGTTGCGCTCGACCGCCCCCGGCGAGGCGGCCTGTTGCGGCACCCGTCCCGACCTGGCCGCGGCCGGACCCAGCACCGACTCGTGCTGCTGAACCGATGAGCGACCTCATCGCGGAACGACCGGCCATCGGGGCCGTTCTCGGCGCCCCGGTCATCGCCAAGCTGTCGTTCCTCGACCGGTTCCTTCCGGTGTCGATCATCGCCGCCATGGCCATCGGGATCGGGCTCGGCCGGGCCATCCCCGGCCTGAACACCCATCTCAACGCCATCCAGGTCACCTCGGGCACGTCGCTGCCCATCTTCGTCGGCCTGCTGGTCATGATGTACCCGGTCCTGGCCAAGGTCCGCTACGGCGAACTCGGCTCCGTGGCCCGGGACCGCCGGATGTTGGTCTCCTCCTTGGTGCTGAACTGGGGGGTCGGCCCGGCCGTCATGTTCGCCCTCGCCTGGCTCCTCCTGCCGGACCAGCCCTCCTATCGGACCGGGCTCATCATCGTCGGCCTGGCCCGCTGCATCGCCATGGTCCTCATCTGGAACGACCTCTCCGGCGGCGACCGGGAAGCCGCCGCGGTCCTGGTGGCCATCAACTCGCTGTTTCAGGTCATCGCCTTCGCCCTCCTCGGCTATCTCTATCTCAAGGTGCTGCCCGGCTGGCTGGGCCTGAGCACCGTCGGCCTGCACCTGTCGGTCTGGCGGGTCGCTCAGACCGTGCTCATCTTCCTCGGCGTGCCCCTCGTCGCCGGGTTCGCCACCCGGACCCTGGGCGAGCGAGCGAAGGGGAGGGAGTGGTACGAGACCAAGCTGCTGCCCCGCATCGGCCCGTTCGCCCTCTACGGGTTGCTCTACACCATCGTCATCCTCTTCGCCCTCCAAGGCCGCACCATCACCGCCCACCCCGGCCACGTGGCCCGTATCGCCTTACCGCTGCTGGCCTACTTCGCCGTCATGTGGTTCGGGGCGTTCCTCCTGGGTCGGGCCATCGGCCTTCCCTACGAGCGGACCGCGACCCTGGCGTTCACCGCAGCAGGCAACAACTTCGAGTTGGCCATCGCCGTCTCCATCGGGGTGTTCGGCGTGACTTCGGGTCAGGCCCTCGCCGGGGTCGTCGGACCGCTCATCGAGGTTCCTGTCCTCGTCGCCCTGGTCTACGTGGCCCTGTGGGCTCGTCGCCGCTTCTACTCGTCATGACTGAGGATCCCGAGGTGCTGTTCGTGTGCGTCCACAACGCTGGGCGGTCACAAATGGCCGCCGTCCTCCTGGACCATCACGCCGGCGGCCAGGTCCATGTGCGCTCCGCAGGCTCGACCCCCGTTGCCAACGCCACCCGAGAGGGCTATAACTGCTTGCGTGACTACGCAAGCAGTAGCGGAGCCTGAGGACACTCAGTTCGGGTTCGCCGTCGAGACCTTCAAGCTGCTCTCGGACGACACCCGGCTGCGCATCTTGTGGGCACTGCTCCATGGTGAGCACTCGGTCGGAGAACTGGCCACCCATGTCGGTGTCAACGTTCCTGCCGTGTCCCAGCACCTGGCGAAGCTGCGCCTGACCCACCTGGTGAAGGTGCGCAGAGACGGCAACAAGGTCTTTTACGCTGCTGAGAACGCGCACGTCCTGCGCCTGGTCGAAGAGGCGCTGTTCCACTCCGATCACGTGGTGCTGGCAGTTCCCGACCACCACGGCGATGAGCCAAGCTCACCCGTCCAGCGGACACGACGCCGAGCATGAACGCCCACGCCCACGCCCACGCCCACGAGGATCAAGGCCACCACGATGGGGCCGGTGAACACGATCACGATCACGACCATGAGCACCCGGGCGGGCTGCGAGGGCTGATGCGCTCGGTGTTCCGACCTCATAGCCACGACGCCGTCGACTCTGTTGACTCGGCTCTCCAGGCGAGCGCCGAGGGGATGCGCACCCTGAAGATCTCCCTCGGTGGCCTGGCCCTCACCGCGGTGATCCAAGTGGTCATCTTCACTGCCAGTGGGTCAGTCGCCCTGCTTGCCGACACCATCCACAACTTCGCCGACGCCCTCACCGCCATCCCCCTGGCCGCCGCCTTCTGGTTGAGCCGTCGTCCCGCTACCCGCCGCTACACCTACGGCTACGGCCGCTCCGAGGACCTGGCGGGCATCCTCATCGTCGCCACCATCGCCGCCTCGTCCGCCGTTGCCGCCTGGGCGGCCATCAACCGCCTCCTTCACCCCCACCACGTCCACCGGGTCGGATGGGTGATCGCCGCAGGCCTGGTCGGCTTCGTCGGCAACGAGACCGTCGCCCACTACCGCATCAGGGTCGGTCGCCGCATCGGCTCAGCCGCCCTCGAAGCCGACGGCTACCACGCCCGCACCGACGGCTTCACCAGCCTCGCCGTGGTCGTCGGCGCCATGGGTGTCTCCGTCGGCTGGCAGGCCGCCGACCCCATCGTCGGGCTGGTCATCACCATCGCCATCCTCGCCGTGGTCAAGAACGCCGCCAGGGACATCTACCGGCGCCTCATGGATGCCGTCGACCCAGCCCTGGTCGAGCAGGTCACCGCCATCCTGGTCGGCGTCGATGGCGTCGAGGCCGTGGACGCCGTTCGGATTCGCTGGGTCGGCCACGAACTGCGTGCCGAAGCCGAGATCGCCTCCGACGGCGCCCTCACCCTCTCCCAGGCCCATGACGTTGCCGAGCACGCCCACCATCACCTACTCCACGAGGTTCCTCGCCTCGCTCAGGTCACCATCCACACCAGCCCGTCAGCCGACGAAGGCAAAGACCCACACGCACTCACCGCCCATCACCGGCCTAGCGTCCACGACTAAAGGCCAAGCGACTTCGGCGCCGCGCAGCCTGGAGACGCTGATCGGCCTTCTCGATGGCATCCAGGCTCCCCGGCGGCTTGCGCTAGAACCTGTCATTACATAGCTTCATACCTATGCAGGGGTCTAGGAGCCAAGTAGAGAAGATCGTGGGGTTGGACGGCTGCGCGGTGCGTGCCATCGACCCCGAGCGGGTCGGAGCCGCCCGAGGACGGCTCATCAACCCGGAGGAGGCCGCCGAGCTTGCCGACGGTTTCAAGCTGTTGGGCGATCCCGGCCGGGTACGAATCCTCTACGCGCTCCTGGAGGCCGGGGAGTTGTGCGTGTGCGACCTGGCGGCGACGGTCGGGGTGCCGGAGACCACGGTGTCCCAGGCCATGCGACTCCTGCGGGGAGCGGGGATCGTCCGGAACCGCCGCGATGGTCGCATGATGTACTACCGCCTCGATGACGCCCACGTGCGGATGCTGCTGGACCTCTCCCGCGAGCACCTCGCCCACGCTCGAGACGAGTCGTGACCGACGATCATCGCGCCGCCGACCACCGCGGTCACGGCCACGGTGTCTCTGCCGATGCCAACGCCCGCTACGTGTCGATAGCGCTGGGGTTGATCGTCGGGTTCATGGTGGCCGAGGCTATCGTCGCCGTCCTGTCGGGATCGTTGGCGTTGCTGGCCGACTCGGGGCACATGCTGACCGACGCCGGGGCCCTCGGGGCGTCGTTGTGGGCGGCACGTCTCGCGCTCAGACCAGCGGCGGGAGCCTGGACGTTCGGGTTGAAACGGGCCGAGATTCTCTCCGCGGCGGCCAACGGCATCACCCTGCTGCTCGTCTCCGCCCTGGTCACCTTCGAGTCGATCCGCCGTCTGATCCACCCGAGCTCGGTTGGCGGGCTCACCGTGGTGATCGTCGCTCTGGTCGGCGTGGCGGTGAACCTGGTCGCCGCCTGGACGTTGGCCAAGGCGAACAGGTCGAGCCTCAACGTCGAGGGCTCGTTCCAACACATCGTCACCGACCTTTACGGGTTCATCGCCACGGTCATCGCCGGGGTCGTCCTTGTGTTCACCGGCTTCGAGCGGGCCGACGCCATTGCCTCGCTCGTCGTCGTGGTCCTCATGGTCAACGCCGCCTTCGGTCTGCTCAAGGCATCGGGGCGAGTGCTGCTCGAAGGCGCCCCCGAAGGCGTTGACCTCTCCGACGTTCGGTCCCATCTGCTGGGCACCGAGCACGTCCGGGACATCCATGACCTTCACGCCTGGACCGTCACCTCCGACCTGCCTGTCCTGTCCGCCCATGTGGTGGTCGATGAGTCGTGCTTCTCTGATGGTCACGCCCCCCGGCTTCTCGACCGCATCCAGGCTTGCCTGGCCGGGCACTTCGACGTGGAGCACTCCACGTTCCAACTTGAGGTCGCCGGTCACCTCGACCACGAGGGCGGCACCCATTGACCGACCGCACCACGGCCAGCCCGAACGTCTCGAACGCGGCTCGCCGAGCGGTGAGCCTCGAGTACGCCACCCTCGGCTGGAACACCGTCGAGGCGGTCGTCGCCATCGCCAGCGGGGTCGTCGCCGGGTCGGTGGCGCTCATGGCGTTCGGGATCGACTCGGGCATCGAGTTGGTCAGCGCCACGGTCGTCGTCGTCCGTCTTCGTGCGTTGATCTCCGGGGGTGAACCCGACGAGGCCAAGGAGCGCCTGGCGTTGAGGGTCGTGGCCGTCTGCTTCTTCGCTCTCGCCGCCTACGTCGTCATCGACACCACCGTCAGCCTCACCATGGCCGATCACCCCTCGACCAGCCTGTCGGGCATCGGTGTCACGGTCGCCGCCCTGATCGTCATGCCTGCCCTTGCCGTGAGCAAACGGCGGGGCGCCACCCGTCTGGCCGACGCCGCCCTCGCCAGTCCTGCGGCCCTGCTGGCCGCGGATGCAAGCGAGACGATGCTCTGCGCCGCCCTCAGCGTCACCACCCTGGTCGGCGTGGGCCTCAACGCCGCGCTCGGCTGGTGGTGGGCCGATCCGGTCGCCAGCCTGGCCGTCGTCTACTTCGCCGTCGAAGAAGGCCGTGAAGCCTGGGCCGGTGAAGTCTGCTGCGACGACTGAGCGTCCCACAGCCTGCCCGAGTGAATCGTGACCGTCTCCTGGCCGTGGCCGGCACCTCGGAGGGGGTGACCCTCGGGTGGAACGAGGCTGCTATGAGCAGTGCTAGCTAGCCGGACGGAGTGGAGACCGTCGAGGAGAGGGACCGCCGCGCCACCGACCGGCTCCCTTCTTGCCTGGGAGCCCGCTCTCAGTCTTGTGGTTGGGGTTCTGTTCTGCTCGATGTGGGCTGGACCCCGACGAGACCGGGCTCGTCGTTGGACCAGCGTTCCTCGACGTGACCGAAGTGCCAGATCGATAAGGCGATGATCCAGGTGACCACGAACAACCCGACAATGACGTAGCCCGCATGGTTGATGTTGAAGTTGGCAAAGAAGTCCCAGAACCCGCCGCTGAAGTTGAGATCCGACGCAAGCAGGCCCAGGATCTCGATCGTGCCGATGACCAGAGCGACAAGCACCGAAAGCCCAGTGATGGTGATGTTGTAGAAGACCTTGCGAACCGGCTTGGCGAACGCCCACCCGTAGGCGAAGTTCATGAACATGCCATCGGTCGTGTCAAAGGTGCACATCCCCGCCGCGAACAGAAGCGGCAGCGAGAGCACGGCGTAGAACGGCAGCCCGCCGGCCACCGCCGTACCCGACAGGACCAGCAGCGCCACCTCCGTGGAGGTGTCGAAACCGAGGCCGAAGAGGAAACCGATGGGGTACATCTTCCACGGGGTATCGATCCGCCGGGCCAAGGGCCCGAAGAAGCGGTTCATCAGACCGCGCTTGTTGAGCTGTTCCTCCAGCTCGGCGTCGTTGTAGCGCCCGTGGCGCATCTCGCGGAACACTCGAACGATCGAAACCAAGATGACAAGGTTGAGGGCGGCGATGAGATAGAGGAAGAACCCCGAGACGCTTGTACCGATGATCCCGGTGGTGGTGTGCAGCGACGAACCGTCGTCGTTGACCGCACGGTCGAGGGCCTTGATCCCGAAGTTGAGGATCACCGCCAAGATGAACACCACCGTGGAATGACCCAGGGAAAAGAAGAATCCCACGCTCAGCGGCCGTTTGCCCTCGGACATCAGCTTTCGGGTGGTGTTGTCGATAGCGGAGATGTGATCCGCGTCGAACGCGTGGCGCATACCCAGCGTGAGCGCCAAGATGCCCGTGCCGAAACCGAAGATCTTGCCCTCGCCGACCTTGAGATGCGTCCCCACCTTCGCCACTCCCCCGGCCAGCAGGATGAACCCGAAGACGTACAGGGCGACGATGGACGCAACCATCAGCCCCAACCTGACCCACTCCCGGCGGGTCATCCCCTTGCGGATACGGGCGATCCGCGATATCAGCGGCCCCTCAATCGATGTAGCCACAGTCAACCCCCAAGCGTCCGACAGACCAGGTCTACCTCAATCGCAGCTCACTCGCAAGAGATACCCCTAAGCATCAAGCGCGCCACGGGGCCAAGCATCTCTAGATGTCACCATGCTTGGGGGGCGAACCGTCGCGCTTGTTGAAACACTGACCTGGTCGCCGGGTCGGGAGCCCCGCGCTCCCGACGCCGTGCGACCTCTTCTGGCCAAGATGGGCCAGAGCTCCGCCCGACGAACCTCGATCATCCGAGACACCAGCGACGGTCGCCAAGATTGCTTCTGTAGTCTCCCCGACCGACCGAACCTGCGCCATAGTCCGAACGGAGCATTTTTCCGCCCCCCTGCCTAGTCCGCCCCGCCGCCGTCTAGATAGGCCGGAAGGTCCCGCTTGAGGACCTTTCCGGTGGAGTTGCGGGGCAGGCCCTCCAAGGTCACGATCTGGCGCGGCACCTTGTGCCGGGCCAGGCGGGAGCGGATGTAGTCCTTCAACTCGTCACCGTCGATGCCGGCCCCCGAAGGCACGACGAAGGCCACCAGGCGCTGGCCGAAGTCCTCGTCGTCCACCCCGATGATCGCCACCTCGGCGACCGAGTCGTGGTCGACGAGGAGGTCCTCGATCTCCCGGGGGAACACGTTCTCGCCGCCCGAGACGATCATGTCGTCGTCGCGGCCGGCGACGAAGAGCCGCCCGGCGTCGTCGAAGTAGCCCACGTCCCCGCTGGACATGAAGCCGTCGATGACATCTTTGCCTCCGCCGCCGGTGTAGCTCTCGAACAGCAGGCCACTGCGCACGAAGATCCGGCCCGTGGTCCCGGCCGGCGCCTCGGCGCCGTCCTCATCGAGGATGCGCACCGTGGTGCCAATGGGGACGCGCCCGGCGGTGCCCGGTGCCTCCCGCAGGTCCTTGGGATCGGCGATCGACACCCAACCCACCTCCGTCGAGCCGTACAGGTTGTAGATGACGTCGCCGAAGGTGTCCATGAAGCGGATGGCCAGCTCACCGGGCAGGGACGACCCGCTGAGCCCGACGACCCGCAGCGACGACGTGTCATAGCGGGACAGCACCTCGTCGGGCAGGGCCATGATCCGTTGGATCATCACCGGGACAGCGGCCAGCACGCTGACCTTGTGAGCCTCGATGAGCCGGAGGGCCTCCTCGGGGTCGAATCGGCGGGGCAGCACGATCTTGGTGCCGAGGACCAGGGCGAGAGCGGTGTTGGCCAGGCCCCACGAGTGGAACATCGGCGCCGCGATCAGTGTCGTATCCGAGGAGCGCAGCGGGATGCGGCTGAGGATCGACATGAACGGCTCGAACTCCGAGCCGACCTTGCGCTGGGCGCCCTTGGGGGCCCCGGTCGTACCCGAGGTCAGCACCACCTGACGGCCCTGGTGGCGCTCCGCGCCGGGTGCGCCCCGGCCCACGCCCGACGCAACCAGGCGATCGAACGACACGGCCCGATCCGAACCGTGGCCATGCTCGGACCAGGCCACCAGCAGGCGCACGTCGTCGCTGAGGCCCTCGGTCAGGTCCAGGAACTCCTCGTCGATGAGCACCGCCACCGCCCCCTCGCGCTGGGTCACGTCGACCAGCTGTGGGCCGGCGAACCCGGTGTTGAGGTAGACGATCCCGGCTCCTAGCTTGCCCAGGGCGACGATGCCGGCGATGAACCGCCGGTGGTTGCGGCACAGCACCGCCACCGTGTCACCCGCCCCGATGCCCTGATCGGCCAGACCGACGGCCAGCGCGTCGGTCCACGCCTCCATCTCGGTGAACGTCGACGATCCGGCGTCATCCACCACCGCGATAGCGTTGCCGCGCAGTGCCGCGCCGAAGCCGTAGACGGCACCGAGGGTGACCCCCCGCCGCCAGATGACCTCCGGCACCCGGGCCCACTGCCACGGCCAGTACGGACCGAGCATCCCGGATCGTCCGACCGCCTCGACGGACACCGCGAAGTTGCGCAGGGTGGTGATCGGATTCGGCATCGCCAGCATGGTAACGACCCGCGGGTATCGGCGCCTCTGGGCGGTGATCGGGGCGGTAGCGGCCTTGCTGGCGCTCCCCGCCTGTGGGGGGAACCAGGTCCACGCCCCCGTCATCTCGGTGGTGACCACCATCTATCCCCTGGCCCAGGCCGTCTCCGCCATCGGCGGCTCGACGGTGTCCGTCGTGGATCTGGCCACGCCGGGGGTGGATCCCCGCACCCAGACCCTTACCGCCGCCCAGGCCGGCGAGCTCCGCCGAGCGGCCGTCGTCTTCGACGTCGGCGCCGGGTTCCAGCCCTCCGTGGAGCAGACCGTCGCCACGGCCCGCTCGGTGGTGTCCCTCGCCCCCCGTTTCGGCCCGGCCGCCGGTGGCGCCTGGCTGAACCCGGCGCTCATGGGCCAGGACGCGACGGTCATCGCCAGAGCGCTGACGGCTGCCAACCCGGCGGCGGCGAGTGCCTACAGCACCAGCGCGCAGGACTTCTCCGAGCAGCTGGCATCCTCTGGCATCGATTACCAGACTGGCCTCGGGGACTGCGCCAAGCACGATGTAGCGGCCCCCGATGGCACGCTGAGCGCCCTGGCCGCTCAGTACCGGCTCACCTTGCACCAACTGGGGACGTCGCCGGCGCCCACCGCCGCGGAGACGGCCACGGCGGCGGCGACGATCGCCTCGAACGGGATCACCACCGTCTTCTCCGAGCCCTGGGTCTCCGACGCGACCGTCAAGGCCGCCGCCAGGCACAGCGGCACCAAGGTGCGAGCCTTCGACACGTTGGAGGCACCGCCGGCGGGGGGTTGGCCGCGGGGCAGCACCTACCTGTCCCTGCTGGCCAGTGACCTCGGGACCCTGACCTCCGCCCTGGTGTGCCAGACCAACACCGGCCA
The DNA here is from genome assembly GCA_030853185.1 of Actinomycetota bacterium. Classification (GTDB taxonomy): domain Bacteria; phylum Actinomycetota; class Acidimicrobiia; order Acidimicrobiales; family Palsa-688; genus JALZAH01. The sequence goes on from JALYVP010000001.1 coordinate 33,295, forward strand.
GTGACAAACCCCGGCGCCGACCCGCTCACCGTTGTTGACGACTGGCCGGTCACCGCCTCCGCTGGTGTCGTCGGCCCCGGCGGGGTGATCGCCAGCCACGGGCCGACCGGGCAGGTCTTCAGGCTGGCGTCGGTGACGAAGCTGCTCACCACCACGGCCCTCCTCGTCGCCGTCGAGGAGGGAACGGTGGACCTCGACGATCCGGCCGGCCCCCCCGGCTCCACGTTGCGCCACCTGTTGGCCCACGCCTCTGGGCTCGGGCGCGACGACGACCGGGTCCTCGCTCCCCCGGGGACCAGACGGATCTACTCCAACCGGGGCATCGAGGTGGCGGCGGCGACGCTGGAGGCGGCGTCAGGGGTGGCGTTCGCCACCTATCTCCGCGAAGCGGTCCTCGACCCGCTGGGCATGACCGCCACCCGGGTCGACGGGTCGCCCGCCTCGGCGGGGACAGCACCGCTGGTCGATCTGATGGCGTTGGCCCGCGAGCTCCTGGCCCCCACGGTCGTTGCCCCCGAGACGCTGGCGGCGGCCACGGCGGTGACATTCCCCAACCTCGACGGTGTCCTACCCGGCTTCGGTCACCAGTCCCCCAACGACTGGGGCGTCGGGTTCGAGATCCGCGACCACAAGAGCCCGCACTGGACGGGCACCACCAACACGGCGGCCACCTTCGGCCACTTCGGTCTGGCCGGGTCGTTCGTGTGGGTCGACCCTACCGCCCGCCTGGCCGGCGTCGGCCTGTCCGACACCGACTTCGGGCCGTGGGCCGCCGACGCCTGGCCGCCGCTGGCTGACGCCGTGCTGGCCCGCTATGGGCCCAACCCTTAGATGCTGCGGCGGTACCGGCCCCCCACCTCGAAGAGGGTGTCGGTGATCTGACCGAGGCTGAGCACCCTGACGGCGTCCATCAGCACCTCGAAGAGGTTGTCGCCGGCCAGCGCAGCATCGGCCAGCCGTCGGGTCATGGCCGGAGCCTCCTCGGCGTGGCGCTCCTGGAACTCCGCCAGCCGGGCGATCTGTCCCTGCTTCTCCTCCTCGGTGGAGCGCGACAGCGGAAGGGTGACCGGTTCGGCATCATCTTCGGGGGCGAGGAACGTGTTGACGCCGACGATGGGCAGGCTTCCGTCGTGCTTGCGGGTCTCGTAGAGCATCGACTCGTCCTGGATCTTGCCGCGCTGGTAGCCGGTCTCCATGGCGCCGAGCACGCCGCCGCGCTCGCTCATGCGGTCGAGCTCGGCCAGGACCGACTCTTCCACCAGGTCTGTCAGCTCGTCGACGATGTAGCTCCCCTGCAGGGGATTCTCGTTGCGGGCCAGTCCCCACTCCCGGGCGATGACCAGCTGGATGGCCAACGCCCGGCGCACCGACTCCGCCGACGGGGTGGTGACCGCCTCGTCGCTGGCGTTGGTGTGCAGGCTGTTGGCGTTGTCATAGTGGGCGCACAACGCCTGCAGGGTGGTGCGGATGTCGTTGTAGCTCATCTCCTGGGAGTGCAGCGATCGCCCTGAGGTCTGGATGTGGTACTTCAGCTTCTGGGAGCGGGCGCTGGCCCCGTAACGGTCCCGCATGGCCACCGCCCAGATTCGTCGCGCCACCCGGCCGATGACCGTGTACTCGGGGTCCATGCCGTTGGAGAAGAAGAACGACAGGTTCGGGGCGAAGGCATCGATGTCCATGCCCCGGGCCAGGTAGGCCTCGACGTAGGTGAATCCGTTGGCCAGGGTGAAGGCCAGCTGGCTGATCGGGTTAGCCCCGGCTTCGGCGATGTGATAGCCGGAGATGGACACGGAGTAGAAATGACGGACCTGGTGATCGATGAACCACTCGGCCACGTCGGACATGGCCCGCAGCGAGAACTCCGTGGAGAAGATGCAGGTGTTCTGGCCCTGATCCTCCTTCAAGATGTCGGCCTGCACCGTGCCCCGGACCGTGCGCAGGGCCCGGCCCCGCAGCTCGGCCCGCTCCTGCTCGTCCGGCGGTCGGCCCTCCTCGGCCTCGAAGCGGTCAGTGATCTGGTCGATGGCGGTGTTGAGGAACATGGCCAGGATGGTCGGGGCGGGGCCGTTGATCGTCATCGACACCGACGTTGACGGTGACGTCAGGTCGAACCCGTCGTAGAGCACCTTCATGTCGTCGAGCGTGCAGATCGACACTCCGGAGTTGCCGACCTTGCCGTAGATGTCGGGTCGGATGGCCGGGTCGTAGCCGTAGAGGGTGACCGAGTCGAATGCCGTCGACAACCGGGTGGCCGGCTGACCTTCGGCCAGCAGCTTGAAGCGCCGGTTGGTGCGCGCCGCGTCGCCCTCACCAGCGAACATGCGAGCCGGGTCCTCCCCGTCGCGCCTCAGCGGGAACACGCCGGCGGTGTAGGGAAAGCGCCCGGGCAGGTTCTCGGAGCGCAAGAACCGGAGCAGATCGCCCTCGTCTGTGGTTCGGGGCAGCGCCACCCGGGGCACCGAGGTCCCCGACAGCGACACCTGCCGCAGGGCCACCTCGGCCTTGCCGCCGGTCTGGGACGGCAGGGCCTCCGCCGGCAGCTTGTCCGCGGGTATGGTCTCCGCCCGCCAGGTGGCGGCCAGCTCCGGCCACTCCTCGAGCGCCCAGCGGGCGTCGCTGTCGAGCTCCCCGTCGGTGACGGCGGCCAGCTCGTCGACGTCGGTGCGGGACCGGCCCTGATCGCCCAGCAGCTCGGCGGTGATCCGCAGGGCCTGGCGGCGCCGGGCCACATCGGCCTGCGCCGCCGTCTGGGCGTGGTAGCTGCGCACGGTCTCGGCGATCTCGGCCAGATAGCGAGCGCGGGCCGGGTCGACGACGGTCGCGCTCAGGGTCGAGGTGTGGGTGTCGACCGCCGCCAAGCTGCTCGACCCCACCCGCAGACCCTTGTCGGCCAGCCGGGTGCGCAGGTGCTGGTACAGGGCTGTCACCCCATCGTCATTGAACTTGGACGCCACCGTGCCGAACACGGGCAGATCCTCCGGCGCGATTCCGGCGTGGTCGCCGCTGCGAGCCAGGACCCGGCGGACGTCGCGCAGGGCGTCGAGACCGCCCCGTCGCTCGAACTTGTTGATGGCCACCACGTCGGCGAAGTCGAGCATGTCGATCTTCTCCAACTGCGAGGCGGCACCGAACTCGGGGGTCATGACGTACAGCGACACATCGGCGAGGTCGACCACGCCGGCGTCACCCTGACCGATCCCCGGCGTTTCCACGATCACCAGGTCGAACCCGGCCGCCCGCGCGGCCTGGACCACCTCGTTGAGCTTGTCGGGAAGCTCCGAGCCCGAACCCCTCGTGGCCAGGGAGCGAACGAAGATGCGATCCGGGGCGATGGCGTTCATGCGGATGCGGTCCCCGAGCAGGGCCCCGCCGCCGCGCCGCCGCGTGGGGTCCACGGCCAGCACCGCGATGCGCAGCTTGTCGTCCTGGTCCAGGCGAAACCGCCGCACCAGCTCATCGGTCAGCGATGATTTGCCCGAGCCGCCGGTGCCGGTGATGCCGAGCACCGGCGCGGCCGAAACCGAGGCGGCCTGGGCCAACGCCTGATGGGCTGCGCCGGGAAGGACACCGGCCTGCAGAGAGGTGATGACCCGGGCCAGGGCGGCATTGTGGCCGGTGAGGGCGGCGTCCACCTCCGCCTCGCTCGGAGCCGGGACGGGCCGGTCACAAGCCTCGATCATGGTGTTGACCATGCGCTCGAGCCCGAGGCGCTGACCATCGGCCGGCGAGAAGATGTGGGTCACGCCCGCTTGGTGCAGGGCGTCGATCTCCGCCTGGACGATGACCCCTCCCCCACCACCGAACACCTTCACGTCCCCGCGCCCCTGTGCGCGGAGGCGGTCCATGAGATAGCCGAAGTATTCGACGTGGCCACCCTGATAGGAGCTGATGGCTACCCCATCGGCGTCCTCTTGCACCACGGCCGAGACGACGTCGTCGACCGAGCGGTTGTGGCCCAGGTGTACGACCTCGGCGCCCTGGCGCTGCAGGAGGCGCCTCATGATGTTGATGGACGCGTCGTGGCCGTCGAAGAGGCTGGCGGCGGTCACGAACCGTACCGGGTGGCTGGGGCGGTACAACTCGTCGATCATGGTCCGCAGATTAGTCCAACGTCCTACTATTGTCACCCGGGCCTCTCACCCGGCACCTCGCTGACGCCGACTTGCCGGGCACCGCTGCCGTGGCCATCGCCGTGCCCACCAGGCACAATGGCCACGTGCCGGGATGGACCTGCCCTCAGTGCCGACGGCTCTTCCGGCGCGTCGGGCAGTCCCACGAGTGCTCCCCCGCCATGTCCCTTGACGACTACTTCTCGACGGGCCCGGAGCACGAACGTCCGATCGCCGAGGCGGTGATCAGCCACCTCCAGACACTGGGCCACCTCCACGTCGAACCGGTCTCGGTGGGCATCTTCCTCAAGCGCACGCAGACCTTCGCCCAGCTGCGGCCCAAGGACCGTTGGGTGGCGTTGTCCTTCTCGCTGGCCCGACGGGTCCACCACGACCTCATCACGAGGAAGGTGATCCCGTACCACGGGCGATTCCACCATGTCGCCAACCTGCGCACCGCTGACGACCTCGACGAGAGGCTCCGCTCCTGGTTGACCGAGGCGTACCTGAGCTCGCCGGAATGACCGGCCGCTTACTCGTACTCGACGATCTGAGGCGCGGGAGCGAGGGCCAAGATCTGGTCCGGGGTCTGCAACGGTTGGTCGCGCGAGTAGAACAGCTTGTAGCCCAACGCCCACCGAGGGTCACCGGCCAGCAGCTGATAGACGGAGAGCTTGTTCTCGGCGGCGCCGAAGCCGTCCATGTTGAAGGCGAGGGCGAGGTTCGGGCGGGAGGTGACGTCAGGCTTGGCCTCGACCATCGAGGCGCGGAACTGGTGGACGATCAACAGCTTCTGGGGTAGGCGGTGAGCGACGGTGAGTTGCTGCAACCAGGCGGAGACCTGATTGATCTCACCAGCGGTGGTCCTGCCGATCTGCTGGCTGGGCCGTTGGCCGGGCTGGAGCTCCCATTCGGGATCCAAGGCCAAGCCCACGTCGGGGTGGGCGAGCCACGGCTCGAGGGACTGAGCGTCAGCTAGAAGGTCGCTGCGGCCGGGCTGGATGTCGAGGATGAGCATGCCGTGGTGGGCGTGGACCACGTTCAGGTACTCGTCGAGCTGGGAGGGGGCCAGCTCGGCAGAGTACGTGCCATTCGGTCCCGGCGCCGCCTCGGCGGTGTAGGCGATCAGCTCGTAGCTCGCCACGACGGCGGTCTTCGGGACCGCGAACGGGGCGGCGGCGGCGGCGAGCCGACTCCACAGGACGTCCGGCGGGGCATCGCCGAGGACGCCGAGCGTCGGGCTGGCCGGAGCGCCGTAGTAGGCCACCAGCCGGTGCGATGGGAACAGGGTTGTCCCGCCACCCGGTTCCTTCGACAGCGGGGGCAGTGGCGCCGCCGGCTTGGCGGTCGAGTGCGATGGGCCCCCCGCCGTACCGGCCTGGGCGTGCCGTCCTGACGAACCGATGCGACTGATCCCGTAGACGGTCCCCCCGGCGGCTGTGAACAGGGCAATGGCCAGGGTCAGGATCATGAGGCGGCGGAGCGCGTACTGGCGGCGGGTGGGTCGGAGATAGAAGTCGGCCGGAAGTACCGGGCTTCTCATGTGCGGTGACGGGCCACGTCCACGGGGAGGGCTTCCCGAGGTGGCTGCCTCCATGGGCATCGATCCTGGCGCCGCGTGGCCCTGTCCGCAACTTGTTCGGCGGTAAGCGGCCGTCCGGCAACGATCATGCCCGCCTGCGTTGCTCCATCAGCCGGAGGACGAGGGGGGTGAAGATCAGCTGCAGCGCCAGCTCCATCTTCCCGCCGGGCACGACGATGATGTTGGGACGCGACATGAACGAGTCGTGCAGCATCGACAGCAGGTACGGGAAGTCGATGCCTTTGGGGTTGGCGAAGCGGATGACGACGAAGCTCTCGTCGGCGGAGGGTATGAAACGGGCGATGAACGGGTCGGAGGTGTCGACCGTCGGTACCCGCTGGAAGTTGACGTGGGTGCGGGAGAACTGCGGGCAGATGTAGTTGACGTAGTCGGGCATGCGCCGCAGGACCGTATCCATGACAGCCTCGTTGGAGTAGCCCCGCTCGGTCTTGTCCCGGTGCGCCTTCTGGATCCACTCCAGGTTGATGATGGGGACGACGCCGACGAGCAGGTCGGCGTGCTGGGCCACGTTGACGGTCGGTGTCACCGCGGCTCCGTGGAGGCCCTCGTAGAACAGCATGTCCGTGTCGGGAGGGATGTCCTCCCAGGGGGTGAACGTGCCGGTGTCCTGGCCGTACGGCTTGGCCTCCTCCTCGCTGTGGAGGTACCTGCGGGTGAGGCCGGTACCGTCCTCGCCGTAGCTCTGGAAGAGGGCTGCCAGTTCGTCCAGCAGGTTCGCCTCGGGGGTGAAATGGCAGAAGTGACGGTTGCCGGTCTCCTCGGCCTCGGTGGTGGCGGTCTTCATCCCGTCCCGGTCGTGGCGGTGGAACGAGTCGCCCTCCACGAGCGCCGGCGTGATGTCCTCCCGGCGAAAGATCTGCTGCATCGTCTTGGTGACCGACGACGTGCCCGCGCCCGACGAGCCGGTGATCGCTACCACTGGATGCTTGACCGACATGACGGCTCCTTGCGGGGTGCTCAGGGGTGGAACAGGGACCGGGTGTTGAACAGCGAGGCGTCAAAGGGGTCATCGCTCGGTTCGACGTGGTCACGGTGGTATTGCTCGATGCGCTCCACCTCGCGGCGGGACCCGAAGATCAGGGGCATGCGCTGGTGCAGGCTGGTCGGGGTGAGGTCCATCAGGCGCTGGTGGCCGGTGCTGGCCAGGCCCCCGGCCTGCTCGACGATGAAGGCGATGGGGTTGGCCTCGTACATCAAGCTGAGCCGCCCCGGTGTGCTCGGGTCTTTGCTGTCCGTCGGGTCGAGGAACACCCCGCCCCGGGTGAGGATGCGGAACGCCTCAGCCACCAGGCTGGCGACCCATCGCATGTTGAAGTCCTTGTCCCGGGGACCGGTTCGGCCCGCCAGGCACTCCTGGACGTAGCGCCGGACGGGAGGTTCCCAGAAGCGCTCGTTGGAGGAATTGATGGCGAACTCGCTCGTCTCTCCAGGGACGCTCATCTGGGGGTGGGTGAGGATGAAGGCGCCGATGTCCCGGTCGAGCGTGAAGCCGTCGACGCCGCTCCCCGTGGTCAGGATGAGCATCGTCGACGGACCGTAGAGGGCGAAGCCGGCGCAGACCTGTGCCACCCCCGCCTGCATGAAGGCGTCGATCGATGCGTCGGCACCCGGGCTGGGGCTGCGCAGGATGGAGAAGATCGTCCCGACGGAGATGTTCACATCGATGTTCCCCGAGCCATCCAGCGGATCGAAGACGAGCAGGTACTTGCCGCGCTGGTAGCGCCCAGGTATGGCGTAGACGTCCTCCATGTCCTCCGAGGCGATGGCGGCCAGGTGGCCGGTCCACTCCGTCTGGCTGATCATCACCTCGTTGCTGATGACATCGAGGTTTTTCTGCACCTTCCCCGGCCGGTCCCCGGCGCCGGAGGTGCCCAGCTCGCCGAGAAGGGCGCCCTTGTTCACCTGGTTGGCGATGATCTTGGCGGCGGTGGCCACGGCGTTGAGCAGCCCGGAGAAATCTCCCGTCGGATCTTGTTGCCGGTTCTCGTGCTCTTTCTCGATGGTCCATCGAGTGAGCGTCTTGCGCCCTTCTTCCACGATCTACCCGCCTCTCTGACGATCACCTCCTGCTCGCGCCACGGCAGTAGCGCCGTCGGTGATGCTAAGCCCACCGACGATTTGCCGCCTCACCCGCTCTAGTGAGTCGGGGGGTGAACGGCGCTCACCCCCGACGCCGGATCAGTGGCCGCGGGCGACCCAGGTATCGAGGTGGGGGGCCTCGTCGCCGATGCGGGTGTCGTCGCCATGCCCGGTGTGGACGACCGTCGTCGCCGGGAGGGGCAACAGCCGGTCCCTGATCGACTCGATGATGGTGTCGAAGCTGGACCACGAGCGGCCGGTGGCCCCCGGTCCGCCCTGGAAGAGGGTGTCACCCGAGAACAACAGGCCGTCCTTGGCGACGTGGATGCAGACGCCCCCGGGCGAATGACCCGGGGTGTGCAGCACGTCCAGGCGGTGGGCTCCGAGAGCGATGCTCTGGCCGTCGCCCAAGGCCAGATCCGGCGCCCGGTCCGGGTGGACCATGTCCCAGAGGTGGCGGTCGTCGGGATGCAGTGCGATGGGAGCGTGGACCAGACCGGCCAGATCGGCGGCGGCGTTGATGTGGTCGTTGTGGCCGTGGGTGGCGAGGATCATGATCACTCGCCGCCCGGCGACGGCGTCGGCGATCGGCGCCGCCTCATGAGCGGCGTCGATGACGATCACCTTCTCGTCGTCGCCGACCAGCCAGATGTTGTTCTCCACGTCGAAGTCCTCGCCGTCGATGGAGAAGATGCCGTTGGTCCGCACCCGCTCGACGCGCAGGGGTCGTTTGTGTCCGGGGCTGGGCGGATCGGTGCTCACAGGACGACCACTGAACGCAGGACCTCGCCTTTCTGCATGCGGGTGAATGCCTCCTCGACCCCTTCGAGACCGATGGTCTCGGTGACGAAACCGTCCAGGTCGAGCTTGCCCTTCAGGTACAAGTCGATCAGCGTAGGGAAGTCCCGGGAGGGAAGGCAGTCGCCGTACCACGACGACTTGAGCGCTCCACCGCGACCGAACAGCTCGATCATGGGCAGCTCGACGGTCATGGACGGATCGGGCACCCCGACCTGGACAAGGATGCCGGCATGGTCCCGGGCGAAGAACGCCTGCTTGTAGGTCTCCGGCCGGCCCACCGCCTCGATGACCACGTCGGCACCGAAGCCGTCGGTCAGCGCTCGGATGGCCTCCACCGGATCGCCCTGGCCGGCGTTGACCACATGGGTTGCCCCGAAGCGGCGGGCCAGATCCAGCTTGCGATCGTCGAGGTCGACGGCGATCACGGTGCGGGCTCCGGCCAGCGCCGCACCGGCGATGGCGGCGTCACCGACGCCGCCACAACCGAACACGGCGACCGTGTCGCCCTGGCGCACGCCGCCGGTGTTGACGGCCGCCCCGTAGCCGGCCATGATCCCGCAGCCGATCAGACCGGCCGCCTGGGGACGGGCGTCGGGGTTGACCTTGACGGCCTGGCCGGCCGCGACCAGGGTCTTCTCGGCGAAGGCGCCGATGCCGAGGGCGGCGCTGAGGGCGGTCCCGTCGGTGCGGGTCATCGATTGGGTGGCGTTGGCGCTGTCGAAGCAGTACCAGGGCCGTCCCCGTCGGCACGACCGGCACTGCCCACACGGAGCCCGCCAGGCGAGGATCACGTAGTCGCCGGGTGCCACCGACGTGACGCCGTCACCGACCGAGTCGACGGTGCCTGCCGCCTCGTGCCCGAGAAGGAACGGGAACTCGTCGTTGATGGCGCCCTCCCGATAGTGGAGGTCGGTGTGACAGACACCGCAGGCGGCGATATCGATGACGACCTCGCCGGGACCGGGGTCGGGGACGTTGATCTCCTCGATGCCGACAGGCTCACCTTTGGAAGCGGCTATGACGGCTCGGACTTGCTTGGCCACGGAGCACCTTTCGCTCGGTCAACACGGCTGGCCCGGGGGCACACCCTCGGACACCGGCCCTGCCACTCAGCGAAGGCCGGGCCGAGCGTACGCGTCAGTAGCGCAGAAGATCGAGGGCCCCGGCCTTGATGTCGTCGACCTGGGGCAGGATGGCCCGTTCGAGGCTCGGTTCGTAGGCGACGTGGGTGTCGGCGGCGCCGAGACGGCGGATGGGGGCGTCAAGGTCGCCGAAGGCGTGCTCGCCCGCCCACGCCGCCACCTCCCCGCCGAATCCGGCGGTGAGCGTGTCCTCGTGGACCACGAACAGGCGGCCGGTGCGAGCCACCGCCGACGCCACCAGGTCCTTGTCCCACGGCAGGATGCTGCGCAGGTCGATCACCTCGACCGAGGCACCCTCGTCCCGCAGTGCGACCGCGGCCTTGAGGGATCGCTCGACGGTGGCTCCCCAGGTCACGATGGTCAGGTCGCTTCCCGGGCGGGCGATCCGCCCCCGGCCGAAGGGGATCCGGTAGCCGGCGGAGGGGAACGGGTCCCGGGTGTATGGCTGGCGCAACAGGTGCTTGTGCTCGAGGAAGAGGATCGGGTCCTCGCTGGCCAGCGCGGTGCGCAACAACCCCACCGCGTCCGCCGCCCGGGAGGGCATGACCACCGTGAGCCCGGGCACGTGTGCGAAGATCGACTCGCCGGACTGGGAGTGCCAGATGGCTCCGCCCGTGAGGTAACCCCCGATCGGTACCCGCAGGACCATCGGGCAGGTGAAGGCGCCGTTCGAACGCCAGCGGATGGTGGCCGCTTCGCTCTTGATCTGCTGCATCGCCGGCCAGATGTAATCGAAGAACTGGACCTCGGGGACAGGGCGGAGGCCACGGATGGCCTGACCGACGGCCCGACCGATGATGTTGGCCTCCGCCAGCGGGGTGTTGTAGCAGCGGGCCAGCCCGAAACGGCGCTGCAGGCCGAACGTGGTGCCGAACACCCCGCCCTTGCCCTCGACCTTGTTGAGCACCGACTCGCGGGCGTCTGCCACGTCCTCACCGAAGACCCGGATCCGCTCATCGGCGTCCATGCCCTCCACCAGGGTGCGGCGGATGGCTTCGCCGAGGGCGACGACTTCACCCTGGCCGTCGTCGCTGTCCTCCTCGGCGGGGTCGATGTGCGGCAGGCAGACGACCTGGTCGGTCACCGTCGCCGGGTCGGGCCGGGGGGCGGCCAGCGCCCGGCGGGCAGCCTCGGCGACCATCTGCTTGGCCTCGTCCCGCACGGCGGACACACCGTCAGTGTCAAGGACACCCCCTTGGATGAGTGCTGCCTCCAGGAGATGGAGGGGGTCCCGGGCATCTTCGTCGCTCAGCTCGGCGGACGAGCGGTACTTGCTCTGCGTGTCGGCCGAGGAGTGGGAATAGGGCCGGGTCACGGTGGCGTGGATGAGCGTGGGGCCGACGCCGGCTCGTACGTGGGGAACGATCTCCCGGGCCCGGGCCCGCACCTCGAAGTAGTCGACACCGTCGAGCGAGTGGACGGTGAGGCCTCGAAAGCCGCGTACCAACTCGGCGATGGGAGCAGGCGACTGATCGGATGCCGGCACCGAGATGGCGTAGCCGTTGTCGGCGATCACGTAGAGCACCGGCAGGTGCAGTGAGCATGCGGTGTTGAGGCTCTCCCAGAACTCGCCCCCCGACGTGGCGCCCTCCCCCAGGGACACATAGGTGAGCTCGTCGCCGTGGGCCTCGCAGCCGGGGAGCTCCCGCCGGGAGATGTAGCGGGAGGCCTCGGCACAGCCCACCGCCGGCAGGCACTGGGTGCCGGTCGGACTGGACTGGGTGACCACGTTCAGCCGACGGTGGCCAAAGTGGCAGGGCATCTGCCGACCGCCAGATGCCGGGTCGTCGGCCGAACCGACCGCCTGCAGGAGGATCTCGGTGGGGGTGACGCCGAGGCCGAGCATGAGGGCTCGGTCCCGGTAGTAGGGGAAGAACCAGTCGTAACCGGCGCGCAGCTCCCGAGCCAACCCGAGCAGCAGGGCCTCATGCCCGGCTCCGGAGATCTGGAAGAACACCCGGCTCTGCTTCTGCAGGGCGATCTCCCGGTCGTCGAGGAGGCGCGACACGCAGGCCAGCCGAAAGTCGTCGATGGCCTCGCAGGCGGCCACACCTCGCAACCTCGGCGTGCTCGAACCGGCCCGTGGCGTGTCCAGCGGCGGAACCATGCCCGCATGGTAGGCCCCCAGCACCCCCTCCTGCGAGCCTCATCGACCCATTCCCCCAGGAAGGATACTACAACGCTGGAGTGTCCAATGCGCAACAGTCGGACGATTCAAGCAGGCTGGAACACCATGAGGGCGAGGGCCAGGACGAAGACGATGTCGGTGACGGCGCCCGCTCGGGCCAGGCGCCGACCGTGGACGCTGACGGTGAGAGCGCCGGTCGCCTCCGGGCTCTCGCCGGCGGTGCGGCCGCCGTCGGCGTCGGTCTCAACTCGTCGTCGACCACCCGTGACCGCCCCGCCGATGGCAATCTCGGCTGGACGGACCAAGGCCAGCCACACCAGGGAGGCCAAGATCCACAGAAGCAGGGCGGCGCCCACCCAGATCTGACCCAGGCCGGAGCCGTGAGGATCGACGAGCAGGGCGACGGCACCCAGGGGCGCCACGGCGAGGACAGCCCACTCGGTCCGGAGCGGTTTGGCGAAGTACCGCCGCAGCTCCTCGATGGTGGCGGCCCGGCTCAGGCGCCGTGCCGTCGAGCCGTACACGCCGCTCACGGCGATGGCCCCGAAGGCGATGATGGCCACCACCGCGTGGAGCACCACCAAGGCGACGTAGGCGTCGTGTCGGGTCGAGGTGGCGACGAGCAGGATCGGTCGATCATGCACGGTCCTGTCTCGGGCTAGTTCCCGCAGGTGGGGCTGGGCTGATCGGTCGGCGTCCCCGGCAGCACGTAGGTGGTGGTGGTCGTCGTCGATGGCACCGTGGTGGAGGTCGAGGAGGCGCTGGTCGACGACGAGCTGGACGCCGACGAGGAGCCGGGTGACGAGTTGATTCCGGTGAATGATCCTCGCAGGACCACCTTGACCGTGGATGAGGGCAGCCCACCATCCGCGGTGATCGTCGTCCCTCCGCTGATGTGGGAGGCGACGGTCTCGGCTGCCGCCCGGCCGCCGCTGCCGTAGGAGATCTCTGTCGGTCCTGACCCGGAGCTGGTCGCCGAGGAGACCGATGTCACGTTGAACCCGATCGTCCCCAGGGCGGTGGATGCCCGGCCGGCCTGGCCGGCGACGCCCGATCCGTTGACGACCTCGACCTCGATCCCCGACGGGGCGACCGTGGTCGGGCTGGGAACCGTCGTGGTCGTCGCCGTCGACCCCGGGACCGACGTGGAGCTGGTCGACGAGGGGGCCGGTGTGGCGCCCACGGCCAGGAACCGCTGCACCTGATCACGGTCCGCGGTGACGTCGGGGAGCAGCACCTGTGCGCCGTCGGCAAGGGTGCTCTCCGTGGTGGCCAGGGTGGAACCGACGATGGTCGAGGCGTCGACCGAGTGGAAGTCCCTGGCCAGGTTGACCATGTCGGACACCGAGAAGCTGTTGTCCACCGTCAGGTTCTTCGTCAGACCGGAGATGACCCCGTTGAGGGAGAGGGGGTTGCTCAGCCCTGTCGACTCGGCCTTCTTGATGAGCTTGCGGATGAAGATCTGCTGGCGCTGGATGCGGGCCAGATCGCTCGCCGCCTCCTGGTGGTACGAGCCGTTCTGGTAGTACTCGTACTCGCGGGAGCGGACGAACCCGAGGGCCTGGTCCCCGGTCAGGTTGAAGCAGCCAGGTGCCGGGACACTCAGACCCGAGTAACGGTCGCGCACCTTGGTCGGGAAGTACACCTGGACCCCGCCCACCGCGTCGGCGATCTGGCGGAACGAGTCGAAATCGATGTCGAGGTAATGGTTGATGTCGATGCCCAGCTGGTCCCGGATCACCTGGATCAACAGGTCGGGGCCGTTGTTGAAGGCGGCGTTGATCCTCTGCTGCCCCATCCCCGGTATGTCGACATAGAGGTCACGAGGGATCGACAGCAGGGCCAGCTGCTTGGTGGCGGGCACCACCCTGGCCAAGATGACGGTGTCCGATCGAGCGCCACCGAGCGCCTCGGGCGGACCGAACTGGGAGTCGCCCGGCTGATGCAACCCAGCCCTGGTGTCGCTGCCCACCAGCAGCACCGTCATCGGGGGGCCGCCTGGACCTGCGACGGCCGCCGGTAGCTGACTCTGCACCGTCCGTCCTGGCCTCACGATCCCGTGCACCTTGACCTTGTTGATCCGGTGGAGTTGGACTTCGGTGTAGACCACGCCGAGGGCGCCGATGACCAGGGAGAGGCCAACCAGGATGTTGACGCCGATGAGCAGCCGCCTGGCCCCGCTGCGCCGGGTCTGTCGGTGCCGGGCGACGTAGCGACCCTTCCTGGCCGCCTCCGCCTGCTGCTCATCGGACCCCGGATGCTCCTCCACGATCCCTCGAAGCTAGCGGGCGGCACCCGACCGCCGACGGCACTCCGTCCGGCCGGTCGGCAAGAATCTCCGCTGTGCCCCCACCGAGCCCGCCTTCGTCCCGCCACCACCCGGCCGGCCTGGTGATGATCGCTGCCGCTGCCGCTGCCGCCGCCGTGGCCGTAGCCGGGTGCTCGTCGGCCCGGGTGAGCACGACCTCCACCACGCCGGCCCCCGGCACCCTGGCTCCGCCGGACACGGCGGCCACCACGACGAGCACGGCGGTGCCCGTCGCGCCCAGCTCCCCCGCCTCATCGCCGGAGGATGCGGCAGCGGCGCTGACCTCGGCGTGGAGCTCCGGTGACCGGGCTCGGGCATCACGGGTCGCCACCGCCGGGGCCGTCATAACCCTCTTCACCCTCCCGTACCCTCGGGACAACCTCCAGTTTCGGAGTTGCAGCAACGGCTCCCCGTCAACCTGCACCTACCGCAACACCGGGTCCGCGACCGGTGAGATCTACGAACTGGTCGCGGTGCAGGTGGCCAAGGGCTGGTACGTGCAGGCCGTCCGAGACGAGACCTGAGGGTCCCGGGGTGCCCGCCTCCCGGCCCGGCGCTGGCACAATGGCGGGGCAATGCCTCTCCAGGGAACCTTTGACGTCCTCAACTTCAGCGAGACCCTCAGGCTGCTCTCCCGCCAGAGCCTGACCGGTCGCCTGCACCTGAGGAGCCGCTCCTACGGAGTGAACCTCTTCTTCGAGGACGGTGCTCTCGTCGGCGCCGACCAGTCGGAGCATCCGGCGGCCGCGGCGGCGGGCGATGTCCGCAATCGGTTGGAGGAGATCTGCTTCGAGATGCTCGAGGCGGACCGGGGTAGCTTCGAGTTCCAGCCCGGCAAGCCGACCGCCCTGCCCGGCGCGGTTCGCCTCAAGGTGGAGACGGTGCTGACCAGGGCCCGCAAGCGCCACGAGGAGTGGCGGGTCCTGATCGAGCGGGTCCCCTCGCTCGAGGTGCAACCTCGACTCGTCGCCGACCTCGACGCTTCCGAGGTGACCCTCGACAAGCAACGTTGGAAGATGCTCACGGTGGTCGACGGCCGGCGCAACCTGCGGACCATCGGGCGCACCCTGAACCTCTCCGACTTCGACGTGTGCCGGGTCCTCGTGGATCTCCTCGATGCGGGCGTGGTGGAGCTCGACGGTGCGGCCGCGGTCCTGGCCGCATCGGGGCGGGACCTGATACCGACCATCCCGCTCCCCGAAGGGCTCTCCGAAAGCCTCGTCGATCAGGGTCCGGCCGGCGACGATGACATCGAGGACGTGAAGGTGACCCGAGTCGAGTCCGGTGCCCCCCGGAGCCTCCCCCGGGCGGCTCGGCGCCACACCTCAGAGGCCGCCAAACAGCCGGGCTCCACGGTCCGGGCCCCGGGCACATCGCCGTCGAGCCCGCCGGCTGCGGCCAGGGCCGGCGGGGACCTCCCGTCGGCGTCGAGGACGCCCGGGCCGGCGCCGGCCCCGACCGACGGCTCCTCGGCTCCCGGCGACGACCAGCCGCCCGTCCCGCCCAAGCGGCGGGCCCGGCGCCGCACACCGGGAGGCGGATCGCGGACGGGCGGGGACGCGGCGACGCCAGGTGGGCCGGGTGGTGGGTCGGGTGGTGGGTCGGGCCCGTCACCGGCACAGGTCGGCGACTACGGGGCTGACCACGATGACCCGGCGGCCAAGCGGCCCCGCCGTGTGGTGCGCATCCGATCCCGGCTACCCAGGACCGGCGACACGCCGACCTGATGGTTCGTCGAGGGTCTCGATCGCCTGCTGGCGCAGCCGGCGGTAGTCGACCTTGCCGTTGGCGGCGCGGCTGACACCGGCGACGGTCAGCACCCGTTTGGGAGCCTTGTAGCCAGCCAGGCGATCCTTGACCCAGCCGATCAAGATGTCCTCGTCGATGGCGGCACCACCCGCCGGCTCCACGATGGCGACGACGGCCTCGCCGAATCGCTCGTCGGGAACGCCGACCACGACACTGTCGGCCACCGACGGGTGCGTCTTGAGGATCTCCTCGACCTCCTCGGGAAACACCTTCTCGCCACCGGTGTTGATGCAGCCCGAGCCGCGACCGAGCAGGGTGAGCGAACCGTCGGCGTTCACGACGGCCCAGTCCCCGGGGACCGTCCACCGCTCCCCGTCGATGATGCGGAACGTGGACGCGGACCTGATCGGATCCTTGTGGTAGCCGACCGGTCCACGACCCTGGACGGCGAGCATGCCCCGCTCACCGGAGCCGGGGATCACGTCCCGACCGTGCTCGTTGACGACGCGGGCACCGTGACCGAGCTGGAACCCGCCGGTGGCGGTGGTGGAATCGCCGGTCGAGCGGGATCGCCCGATGCCGAGCGCCTCGGAGGATCCGAGGGTGTCCACCATCACCAGCCACGGTAGATGGCGGGCCAGGCCCGCCTTGACCTGGGCCGACCACATGACCCCGGAGCTGACCATCAGCCACAACGACGAGAGGTCCCACCGGCGCGGGGCGGCGTCGAGCTCGGCCAGCAGGGGTCGGGCGAAGGCGTCGCCCACGATCGTCATCTGGGTCACCCGTTCACGGGCCGAGGTTTCGAGCGCCTCCACCGCCGAGAACGAGTGGCCGTCCGTGAGGACCACCGACCCGCCGCTGGTGAACACGGACATGGCCGTGAACAGGGCGGTGCCGTGCATCAACGGTGGGCCGGGAAGGAGTCGCGGGCGGGGGTGGCGAGAAGGTCGGCGAAGCACGGAACGAACATCGGCGAGGTTCCCGCCCTCGGGGTAGCGCAGCTCCCCGCTGCGGTTGAGGATGGCCCACAGGTCGTCCTGACGCCACATCACGCCCTTGGGCATGCCGGTGGTCCCACCCGTGTAGATGAACAGCAGGTCGTCGCCGCTGCGCCCCCACGGCGCCCGCACCGGCCCCCCGACCGGTGTGGCGATCGCGTGTTCGTACGACGTCGCCCAGTCCGGAAGGGGCTCGGAGCCTCCGACCCGGACCCAGGCTCGGACCCGCGGGAGCCGGCCTCGAACCTCGTCGACCCGATCCTCGAAGGCGGCGTCGAAGATGACGACCTTGACGTCGCCGTCATCCCAGAGATACACCAGCTCGTCGGCGGCATAGCGGTAGTTGGTGTTGACTGGAACCAGGCCGGCTTTGAACGACGCGAAGACCGACACGAGGTAGGCGGGGCCGTTGTAGAGGTACTGGGCGACTCGGGCCTGCCTTCCCACCCCCACACCCACCAACATGGCGGCCAGGGCGTCGGCTCGCTGGTCGAGCTCCTTCCAATTCAGGTGGGTCGAACCCTGATCGATCGCCGGGAGGCGGGAACGCTCGGCGGCAACGATCTCCCAGACGTCGGCGAAGTTCCATGCGGTCACCATCCCGACTGTAGGCGTCGGCCTGATCGCTCCTGAGCCGGGCGCCCGGCCGAAGAGCCCCGCGCTACGGTCTGGCGATGCCAGGCGTGGAGATCCGCCCTGCACGTGGCCTCAGCGGGCGTCGGCGGTTCATCGACGTACCCTTCCGGATCCACGGACGTGACCCGAGCTGGGTGCCCCCGTTGCGCCTGTCGGTCTACGACCGTCTCTCCCCCCGTCACCCGGCCAACGCCCATCAGCGCAACGCCCTGTGGATCGCCTACCGCCACGGAAAGCCGGTGGGCAGGGTCGGGGCGTGCCTCGACACCTTCTTCAACGACCACCAGCACGTGCGGTGGGGGTGGGTCGGCTTCTTTGACTGCTTCGACGACGCGGAGGTGGCATCCACGCTGTTCGACGTGGCTTCGTCATGGTTGGGGGCCCAGGGCGCTGACACCTGCGTGGGGCCCGCCGACTTCACCACCAACGACGAGCTGGGGCTGATGATCGAGGGCTTCGACGAACCCCCGGCCCTGATGACTCTCCAGAACCCGGCCTACGCCGAACGGCTGTGGACCGATGCCGGTTGGGAACCGGCCATGGACCTGTGGGCCTGGCACTTCGACAAGATGCACACCGCTCTGTCGGAGCGCCAGCAGCGGACCCTGGAGCGGATCCGTCAACGGGCCGGCGTACGCGTTCGCCAGGTGGACATGAAGAACTTCGACACCGACGTCGGGAAGTGCTTCGAGGTGTACAACGCCGCGTGGCAGGACAATTGGGGCTTCGCCCCGATGCCCGAGGCCGAGGTTCGCCACCTGGGCAGGCAGCTCAAGGCGATCATCAACCCCAGGTGGGCTTTCGGCGTGGAGACCGCCGACGGTGAGGTCGTTGCCGTGTGCCTGGCCCTGCCGGATCTCAACCAGCTCATGGTGCGGGTCCGCAGCGGCCGGCTCCTCCCCTTCCACTGGGTCACTCTGCTGGCGGGACGCAAGAAGCAGTCCCAAGCGCGGGTGTGGGCGCTCGGCATCAAGCCGGAGTGGCAGACAAGGGCCCTCGGTCCGCTCCTCTATGCCGAGATCGTGGACCGCTTGGCATCCGATCCTCACATCCGCACGGCCGAGGCGGGCTGGACGCTGGCATCGAACCATCGGATCAACGATCAGTTGGCAGCTATGGGGGCCCGGCGCTCCAAGGTGTGGCGGCTGTACCAGCGGTCCGCGTGAGCACGGCCTCGAAACCGGCCAGGGCCCGGTCGATGTCGGCCTCGCTGTGGGTGGCCATGACCGACGTCCGCAGCACCGCCTTGGGCACCGCCGGGGGAATGGCGCAGTTGGTGTAGACGCCCTCTTCGAGCAGCGACCGCCACAGCGTTCCGGCCTCCCACATGTCCCCGACGTGCACGGCGACGATGGCGCTTCCGTCACTGTCGCTGACGTGGTAGCCGAGCTGGCGGAGACCGTCGCGCAGTTGCGTGGCTCGGGCCCTGACCGCTTCGCGCCGCCAGTCCTCGCGCCGGGCGATGCCAGCCGCGCATCGGGCTGCGGCCATGGCGGCCGGCGTGCCGGCGGCGGTGAACAGCAGGGGCCGGCTGGCGATGCGCAGGTAGTCGATGAGGGCTTTGCTGCCCGCCACAAAACCACCACAGCTGGCCAGCGACTTGGAGAAGGTGCTCATGACCAGGTCGGGGGCGATCCCGGTGGCGCGCGCCGTCCCTGCGCCCTCCGGACCGATCACGCCGAGGGCATGGGCTTCATCGACCAGCAAGCGGGCCCCGTACTCCCGGCACACCTCGCTGATCGCCGGCAACGGCGCCCAGTCGCCCTCCATCGAGTAGATGCCGTCCACGGCCACCAGCAGGCCGCCGGCATCGGGCTGCTCCCGCCAGCTCCTCAGGCCGCGCCTCAGGCTGTTGGGCCGGTTGTGGCGGAAGGCCCGCAGCGCGCCCTCGGCCATGCGGGCACCGTCCACCAGGCTGGCGTGGGCCGCCGAATCTAGGAAGACGGCATCGTCGGGTCCGACCAGGGCGGTCACCAGGCTGAGGTTGGCGGTGTAGCCGGTGGTGAACACCAAGGCCGCCTCCGTCCCCACCCAGTCGGCCAGGAACTCCTCGAGCTCGACGTGCAAGGTGAGCGTCCCGTTGAGCAGGCGGCTGCCGGTCATGCCGGTGCCGTAGCGATCCACGGCGTCGACGGCGGCGGCCTTGACCCGAGGATCCGTGGTCAGACCGAGGTAGTTGTTGGAGCCCAGCATCACCATGTCGCGCCCGTCGAAGCGGACCGTTGTGCCGATCTGGCCCTCCATCTGGCGGTAGAACGGCATGAGCCCCAGCGATTCGGCCAGGTGGTACTGGTCGAGGCGGGGATCGGCCAGCTTGGCGAAGAGGTCGCCCTGTGGCTTGGTCACGTCACGGCCCGCTCCCGGTCGAAGCGACGCTCCCAGGCATCGTGCCGGTTTCTGGCGTCCTTGATGAACGGCGAACGGCCGATGGCCCGCACCAGCGCCCGGTTGACCTGGTCGGCCGGCGCCCGCAGAGGCCGGAGGACGTCAACGAAGAGGACCACACGAACCTCATCCGAGTCATTCCAGGCCTGATGGTCGTAGCCGTCGTCGAACAGCAGGCTCCTGCCCTCCTCCCACGTGGCGCTCTCCCCCCCTACGGTGATCCCGCACTGGCTGGCGGGCTCGGGCACCCTCAGGGCCAGGTGATAGCGCAGGACACCGCGCCACGGCCCCCGGTGCTCGGGGATCTTCTTGTGCGGCGAGAGGATGGAGAAGAACGCCGTCGTCAGGTCAGGG
>JALYVP010000026.1 GCA_030853185.1 Actinomycetota bacterium
GGGCGGCCAGGCCGGTGGTCCGCTGGACCCGGGACAGCGTCCCGTGGGGGGGCACCTCGGACGCCAGCCGGCCCGACCGCAGGTCCTCGACGATCTTGTCGAACCCGGGGGGGTCCACGTCGCCGAAGAACCGCCAGTTGACGGTCACGCATGGGGCGTTGCCGCACAGGGCCAGGCACTCAGCGTCCTCGAGGGTGAACATCTTGTCCTGCGTGGTCCCTCCGGGGGCCACCTCCAGGGATTCCTCGATGTGCTCGAGGAGCTCGTAGGCCCCTTGGAGCATGCAGGCGATGTTCGTGCACACGGCCACCAGGTAGGTGCCGATGGGCTCCAGGTGGAACATGTCGTAGAAGCTGGCCGTGCCCGACACCTCCGCCGGTTCGAGCCCCACCAGCTCGCCGGCGTGGGCCATGCCGTCCGTGGTCAGGTAGCCATCCTGCTCCTGGACGATGTGAAGGATGGGGATCAGAGCGGAGCGGGGCTGGGGGTACAAGGCCACCAGGTCGCGCCCCCGCTGCTCGTTTCGGGGAGTCAGCCGAGCCACGTCAGCCGATCCTTGCTGAGCAACATGGTGCGAGGCCAAACGGGCCGGTCAGGGAGGCCGTGGACCTGGGGCTGGGAGCCGAAGGTCGAGCCGGCGGGCGCCTTAGGCCGAGCCGGCAGGTCATCGGTCGACGTCCCCGAGCACCGGGTCGATCGTCGAGACCAGCACGATGGCGTCGGCCAGCAGGCTGCCCCTGGCCATGACCGGCATGGCCTGGAGGTTGGCGAAGCTGGCGGCGCGGATGTGGGCCCGGTACGGCCTCGACGAGCCGTCGGAGACCAGGTAGCAGCCCATCTCGCCCCGGGCCGACTCGATGGGCACGTAGGTCTCCCCCACCGGCACCTTGAAGCCCTCGGTGTAGAGCTTGAAGTGATGGATGAGCGCCTCCATCGACTCGTCGATGCGGCTGCGCGGGGGCGGGGTGACCTTCTTGTCCTGGACCCGGTAGTCGCCGCCCGGCATCATCTGGACGATCTGGGTGATGATCCTGATCGACTCCCGGATCTCGTTGAACCGCACGGAGAAGCGGTCCCAGCAGTCACCCTCGGTACCGACGATCACGTCGAAGTCGACCTCGTCGTAGGCCAGGTACGGGGTGTCGCGGCGCACGTCCCAGGCCACGCCGGCGGCGCGGAGGAGCGGCCCGGTGACACCAAGGCCGATCGCCGTCTCGGCGTCGAGAGGGCCGACCCCCTGCAGGCGGCGGCCGACGATGGGCTGCCCGGTCAGGAGGTTGTCGTACTCGTCCATCCTCTTGGGGATGGCCTGGCAGATGGCGGCGACATCGTCGCGCCAGCCGTCGGGCAGCTCGGCCGCCACCCCCCCGGGGCGGATGTAGTTGTGGTTCATGCGCAGACCGGTGACCTTCTCGAAGAACGACAGGATCACCTCTCGTTCCCGCCACCCGTAGACGAGCATGTTGATGGCCCCGATGTCCGAGCCGGTGGTGGCCAACCATAGGAAGTGGGAGCTGATCCGGTTGAGCTCGCACATGAGCATCCGGATCCACACGGCCCGGGGCGGGACCTCCACGCCCAGGAGCTTCTCCACGCTCAGGGCGAAGGCCAGCTCGTTGAAGAACGGCGACAGGTAGTCCATCCGGGTGACGTTGGTGCCACCCTGGTGGTACATCAGCTCCTCGGCCGTCTTCTCCATCCCGGTGTGGAGGTAGCCGACGACCGGCTTGGAACGGACGATGGTCTCACCGTCGAGCTCCAACATGATCCGCAGGACGCCATGCGTCGACGGGTGCGACGGCCCCAGGTTGAGGATCATGGTCTCCTCGTCGGGTACGTCGATGTCGAGGTCGGCGGGATCGATCCCGGCACCCTCGGGCAGGCGGAGCACCCCTCCCTCGCGGCGGAGCTCGGCAGCCTGGGTCCGGGCCCGGGTCAGCATCTCCTGGGCGCCCTCGGACGTCTTCTTGCGCAACAGGGTCGTCAGCTCCGCCTGCCCCGGCGAGGTGCGACCCAACAGCTTGTCGACCATGGTGGACGGTCGGGCCTGCGCTGACGGGTGGCTGCGACCCTGCTCGTCGGTGACGGTGGTTCCCTCGGTCGGAGTCTCCTCCGCCGGACTGGTCTTGGCTCTCATGGCGTGATCACTCCTCTTCCACGGTCGCTTGGTTGCTACTCGGTCGTAGCCGCGGGCAGGCGTTCGGGAAGCTCATCGACCGCCCGGGGACTCCTTGAACTGGACCGGGATGCGACCGCTGGCGTAGTCCTTGCGCAGCGGGTGGCCTTCCCAGTCCTCGGGCATGAGGATGCGGCTCGGGTCCGGGTGGCCGTCGAAGACGATCCCGTACATGTCATAGGTCTCGCGCTCATGGGCCTCGGATCCTGGCCACACGTCGAAGAGGGTCGGCACCGTGGGGTCGGCGGCCGGCACCTGGCAGCGGACCCGGATGCGCCGCCGGGTGGTCACCGCGGCCAGCTCGACGACGACCTCGAAGCGCTCGGCGCCGATCCCCCCGGGTAGGGGCCGCCCGGGGTGCACCAGGTAGTCGACGGCGGTGACCCCGATCATCATGTCGTAGCCGTCGTCGCGCAGGGCCTGGCACAGCTCGAGGTAGCCCTCGGGGGTGCAGTGGACCACGACCTGACCGAGGCTGTCGGTGAGTGGATGGCCGTGCAGCTCTGGGGTGGTGTCGGGCTGAGGGGCGGCGTCGGTCTGAGGGGCGGGATCCCCGCCCGGCGCCTCGTCGTCCTCGGGGTGGTGGGCAGCCCCGGGAGCGGCATCGCCCGGCGGCACATCCTCGGTGGCATCTCCACCGGATGGGCCGTCTCCACCGGATCGGTTGTCGTCGTTGCCGTTGGGGCGACCGTCGGTCGGGCCGCCGGCGGCGTCGCTCACGAAGCGTCACCAGCCGACGAGCCCAGCGAGATGCGGACCGGCTGACGCTCCCCGGCGTGGTCGAGGTGGATGCCGGCCCCGATGCCCGCCGACGGGCGGCGGGTGATCTCGCCGAGGCGGATCTTCTGGTGGAGGGTCAGTATGGAGTGGATCAGCGTCTCAGGTCCGGGCGGGCAACCGGGGGCGTAGACATCGACCGGCACGATCTGATCAACGCCCTGGACGATGGCGTAGTTGTTGAACATCCCGCCCGTGCTGGCGCACACGCCCATGGAGATGACCCACTTGGGCTCCATCATCTGGTCATACACCTGGCGCAACACGGGAGCCATCTTCTGGCTGACCCGGCCGGCCACGATCATCACGTCCGCCTGGCGCGGCGACGCCCGGAAGACCTCCATGCCGAAGCGGGCCAGGTCGTAGTTGGCCGCCCCGGCGGCCATCATCTCCATGGCGCAACACGCCAGCCCGAAGTTGGCGGCCCACGAGCTCGACGACCGAGCCCACTTGACCATCCCTTCGAGCGACCCGGTCAGGAAGTTGTGTTGCAGGTTCTCGAGACCCATGGCGGAACTCCTCTCGAGGCCACGCTAACGGGCGGGGCCGGTCAAGCCAACCTGGCAGGCGAAGACAGCTCGGCCGGCCCGGCCCGGTCTCAGTTGCCGGCGGGAACCGGCTCGGACTCCTCGTCCCCGGGTTGGGACGGCCCCAACTCCGCACCGTGGTCCCGTCGAGCGATGGTGTCGGTCCCCTGCCCCAGCTCGGACGGGCGAGGTACCCGCCGGACCGTGGACGACATTGTCCGGGTGACCGCCGAATCCTGGCGGGCCGACCGGCGGCGGGGGCCCCAGTCCAATGCCCCGTTGGAGACCAGATAGGCGAAGGAGATGAACACCACGAGAGCGAACGCCGCCATCTCCCCCAGGCCGAAGAGGTTCAGCTGGTGGTAGTCCACCGCCCACGGGTACAGGAACACGACCTCGATGTCGAAGATGATGAAGATCATCGCCACCATGAAGAAGCGCACCGGGAAGCGCACCGACTCGCCCCCCTCGGAGGCGATGCCCGACTCGTACGGTCCTTCCTTGGCCCCGGTGGGCCGGGAGGGGCCGAGGAGCTTCGACGCCGCGAACGACCCGGCGGCGAAGGCCGCGCCCAGCGCCAGCAGCAACACGATGGGGAGGTACTGCTCCATCTCACGTTCCCTCGGGATTGGTGGACTGTCTCGGGGTGAGCGTCCATGAAGGCAGCCACAGCGTACAAAGACCACCGCCGTTCGTCGACTCCGGATGCCGTAGTGGTGGCCGGCGCCTAGATTGACACCGTGCCCGCCCCGAGCGAAACGCGCCAGACCGATGTCCTCGTGATCGGTGGCGGTCCCTCTGGGGGGGCCGCCGCCTACTGGCTGGCCTCGGCCGGCCACGACGTCACCGTGGTGGAGCGCAAGCGCTTCCCCCGTGAGAAGACCTGCGGCGACGGGCTCACCCCTCGCTCGGTCAAGCAACTCGAGGAGATGGGCGTGGGTGACGAGCTGGCCTCCGCCGGTCACCGTTATGACGGACTGCGCTCTCACGGGTTCGGCAAGACGCTGGAGCTGGCGTGGCCGTCCCATCCCGACCTGCCGTCCTACGGATACGTCATCACCCGCAAGGACCTTGACGCCCTGGTCGCCGGCCGGGCGGCCAAGGCGGGGGCGACGGTGTGGGAGCGGGCCGAGGCCACCGAGCCGATCGTCGAGTCGGGCTTGGTCCGGGGCGCGACCATCGTCCGCAAGGACGAGCCGGACGAGGCTCCGGTGGAGGTCCGGGCCCGATACGTGATCGTGGCCGACGGCGCCAACTCCCGCTTCGGCCGGGCGCTGGGCACCAGCCGCAACCGCGACTACCCGCTGGGGATGGCCATCCGGGGCTACTACACCTCCCCACGCCACGACGAGCCGTGGATCGACAGCTGGCTCGACATCCGGGACAAGCAGGGCAATGTCCTCCCCGGATACGGCTGGATCTTCCCGGTGGGCGACGGCCGGGTCAACGTCGGCATCGGGCTGCTCTCCACGTTCAACCAGTGGAAGGCGGTCAACACCACCCACCTGATGGCCAGCTTCGTCGAATACGCCCCCGCCTCGTGGGACCTCCGCCCGGAGACGTGCTGCGGCCCGCCGACCGGGGGGCGGCTCCCGATGGGCATGTCTGTCGGCCCCCATTCGGGCCCCACCTACCTGGTGGTGGGCGACGCCGGCGGGACCATCAACCCCTTCAACGGTGAGGGCATCGCCTACGCCTACGAGACGGGACGCATGGCTGCCGAGGCCATCCACGTGGCCCTGGCCAGTGGGGACGGAACGGCCCTGTCCACCTACGAGCAGCGCCTGGAGGACACCTACGGCCTGTACTTCAAGGTGGCCCGGGCGTTCGTGCGGATCATCGGCCACCCCGAGCTCATGCGACTCCTGGTCTCTACCGGCATGCACAGCCGGACCTTGATGGAGTGGGTCATGCGGATCATGGCCAACCTCCTTCGACCCGACGAGATCGGCCCGGCCGAGGCTGCCTACAAGGCCCTGGCCGCTGTGTCCCGCCTGGCGCCGGCCAAGATCTGACCGCCGATGGCCGGCGGGGCGGCCTTCCGGCAACAGCTGGCTCGTGCCCCGGCCCCGGGCACGGGAGCGTCTCCCTCAGGCGGTCGGCACCGGCCCTCGGGCGGCCATGGCCGCGACGACGGTCGCCGCCACCTCGAGGGTGTGGTCGATCTCGGCGTCGCCGTGGGCCAGGCCCGGGAACGCCACCTCGTACGCGCCCGGAGCCATGGCGATGCCGGCGGTGAGCATGCCGTGCATGAGCGCCGGGTACCAGCCCCGGTCGGCGGAGGCCCGGGCGCCGGCGTAGTCGGTCACCGGCGACGATGAGAAGAACACGCCCACCAGTGGCCCCACCACCGGCACCTGGGCGTCGATCCCGGCGCCGGCCAGGATCGACGCCAGCCCGGTACCGAGGCGGGCGGCCCTGGTGTTCAGCTCGGCGTAGTCGGGGGGTGCCAGGTGGGAGAGAACGGTGAGCCCGGCGGCGGTGGCGAGGGGGTTCCCTGACAGGGTGCCGGCCTGGTAGACGGGGCCGAGGGGGGCCAGGGCGCCCATCAGGTCCCGGCGGCCGCCGAAGGCGGCGAGGGGCAGGCCGCCGCCGATGACCTTGCCGAAGCACCACAGGTCGGGGTGGACCCCGAGGAGCTCCACCGCCCCGCCGCAGGCGACGCGGAAGCCGGTGATCACCTCGTCGAAGATGAGCAGGGCCCCGGCCCGGTCGCAGGCGGCCCGCAGTCCCTCGAGGAACCCGGGGGCCGGCGGGACCAGGCCCATGTTGGCGGCGACCGGCTCGACGATGACGCAGGCCACGTCGGGGCCGATCTCGGGCACGACGTTGTAGGGGACGACGAGCGTCTCGGCCACCGCCGCAGGGGGGACGCCCACCGACGCCGGGATCCCCAGGGTGGCGACCCCGCTGCCCCCGCCGGCCAGCAGCCCGTCGCTGTGGCCGTGGTAGCAGCCTTCGAACACCACGATCCGGTTGCGTCCGGTGACGCCGCGGGCCAGGCGCACGGCGGACATGGTCGCTTCGGTGCCGCTGGACACCAGGCGGGCCCACTCGCAGCCGTTGACCCGCCGGCAGATCTCCTCGGCCAGGAGCACCTCCCGCTCGGTGGGGGCGCCGAACGTGGTCCCCTCGGCGGCCGCCTTCTTGATGGCGGACACGACCGCCGGGTGGGCATGGCCGAGGATGGAGGCGCCGTAGGACTGGACGTAGTCGAGGTAGCGGGTGCGTTCCACGTCCCAGACGTAGGCCCCCTGGCCCCGAGCCACGAAGTAGGGGTCGCCGCCGACCGAGCGAAACGCCCGCACCGGTGAGTTCACCCCGCCGGGGGTGACGCGCTGGGCCCGGGTCCAGAGGGAGGCGTTGGTCTCAGCCACCGAGGCCGTCCAGGGTCTCGGCCAGCTCGGCGGCCAGGTAGGTGAGGATGACGTCCGCCCCGGCTCGCCTTATGGCGGTGATGTGTTCGAGGGCGACGGCGGCGCCGTCGATCCAGCCCCGTTCGGCCGCCGCCTTGATCATGGCGTACTCGCCGCTCACGTGATAGGCGGCGAGGGGCACCTCGACGCGCTGGCGGGCGGCGGCGATCACATCGAGGTAGGCCAGGGCCGGCTTGACCATGACGATGTCGGCCCCCTCGGCGATGTCGAGATCGATCTCGCGCAGGGACTCGCGCCGGTTGCGGTCGTCCTGCTGGTAGGCCCGGCGGTCGCCCCCGCCGGCGATGGTGACGTCGACGGCGTCGCGGAAAGGCCCGTAGAGGGCCGACGCGTATTTGGCCGCATAGGCCATGACCGCCACATCGGTGTGCCCGGCGCCGTCGAGGGCGGCGCGAATGGCCGCCACCTGGCCGTCCATCATCCCCGAGGGGGCGACGACATCGGCGCCGGCCGCGGCCTGAGCCTCCGCCACCTTGGCGTACAGCTCGACGGTGAGGTCATTGTCCACCTCTCCCGTGGCGGTGAGGACCCCGCAGTGCCCGTGGTCGGTGTATTCGTCGAGGCACAGGTCGGTGATGAGGACCAACCTGTCGCCGACCTCGTCGCGCACCGCTCGCAGAGCCACCTGGACGATCCCGTCGGGGTCCCAGGCGCCGCTGCCGGTGGCGTCCTTGGCGAGCGGCACGCCGAAGAGGACCAGGCCGGGAACGCCGAGGCCGGCCAGGCGGTGGGCCTCTTTGACCAACGACTCGATGCTGTGTTGGACCACCCCGGGGAGCGAGGCGATCGGTCGCGGTTCGTCGATGCCCTCCCGGACGAAGAGGGGGGCGAGCAGGTCGGCGGGCGCCAGGCGGGTCTCGGCCACGAGGTCCCGCAGGCGGGAGGTGCGGCGCATCCTGCGCATGCGGAGGGCGGGGAAGCTGCTGGGGGACATGGGGAATGGCCTCCCTGGGTGGGCTGGTCCGGTGGGCATCGGGCTGCCCATCCTCGCAGAGCGGGGTCCTCTCAGGCGGCGGGCCCCGGGGCGCTGATGTCCTCACCCCGCAGCTCGGCCAACAGCTCGCGGAGTCCCTCCCGGAGCTCTTCGGAGGTCAGCGACCCCTCGACGGTGATGCGCAGCGAGGCCAGCTCCCGAGCCAGGAAGTCGGTGTCGGCCTGGGTCCGGGTGGCGACCTCCCGATCCCGCTCGATGTTGAGCCGGTCCCGGTCGTCCTGGCGGTTCTGGGCCAGCAGGATCAGTGGGGCGGCGTAGGCGGCCTGGGTGGAGAATGCCAGGTTGAGCAGGATGAACGGATACGGGTCCCAGTGGTGGATCAGGCCGACCACGTTGAGGATGATCCAGATGATGATGAGAATGGTCTGGCCCACGATGAACCGGGCGGTGCCCAGCAGCCTGGCCAGGCCCTCGGCGAAGCGACCGAACGCCTCGGCGTCGTAGGGGTTGGCCCGGCGGCCGGCGCCCCGGGGCGTCGCCAGCGGGTTGGACGTGGTCACCTCGATCGGTGCATCGGGCATCAGTCTCTCCGGTCTGGTGATGGGAAGACGGCTGACCTGCGGTTCTGCCGTCGGACGCAGGGATGATCCCAGATGGCGGGAGGGATGGGAAACGGATCGTCTTCAGGCCCCCACCGGGCGCAAGCCCACCAGGTGGGCGTTGAGGGCCATGACCTGGCGCCACAAGGCTTCGGGTTGGTGGACGCCGCCCTCCAGGTGACCGAACAGATCGAGGCTGATGAGCCCGAAGATCTGGCTCCAGGCCAGGACCCCGGCCACCAGGTGGTCGTCGTCGAGGTCACCGAGCAACGGTCGCAGCCCGTCGAGGTTGCGGCTCAGGTCGGGGTCGGCCAGGGGGCGTCGGACCGCCGGCGCCAGGCGCCCGGTAGCGGCGGCGTCGGCGATGACGCCGGTCAGCACCCCGGTCACGATCATGGCGGCGGCGATGGTCTCCTCCGGTGCCCGGTAGCCGGGAACGGGTGATCCGTACACCAGGGCCCATTCGTGGGGGTGGTCGTGACCCCAGGCCCAGATGGTGTCGGTGACCACCGTCCAGCGCCCCAGATGGTCGTCGACGAGGACGGTGGCGTTGGCCAGGCTGGCGGCGGCGCCGACCGCCTCGTAGCTGTCGATGATCAAGGCCGTGAGCAGATCGTCGCGTCCGTTGAAGTAGCGATACAGGCCGGATGGGGCCATCTCCAGGGAACGGGCGACCGCCCGCAGCGACAGGCTGGCTGCTCCGCTCTCGGCCAGCTGGCGGCGGGCGGCGTCGAGGATCTCCCTGGTCAGCTCGGCCCGGACGCGGGCCCGGGCGGTGGTGCCGGCACGCACGACGCCGAGCTTACCGCGGGCGGCCTTCAACAAGATGACGGGTGGGTCTTGACCAGAACGATGTTCACTTCTATGATCTGTGTTCATGACACGTTCTTCGCCGGCACCGTCCCCCACCTACCAGGCCCCCGGGTGGTTGACCCGCAACGTGGTCAACCGGGCGGTGGCCCGCCTGACCCGCTTGGGCGTCAGCGTATGGGGGTCCCGGATCCTGGAGGTCCAGGGCCGCAGCAGTGGCCAGGCGCGGACCACCCCGGTCAACCTGCTGACCGTGGGCGGCGCCCAGTACCTGGTGTCGCCCCGGGGCACGACCCAGTGGGTGCGCAACGTTCGAGCCGCCGACGGTCACCTGGCCCTGCTGCTGGGCCGCCGGCGCGAGGACCGGCTGGCCACCGAGATCACCGGTGCCGAGGCGGTCCCGGTGCTGCGAGCCTACCTGCAGCGCTGGAAGATGGAGGTCGGAGCGTTCTTCGAGACTGGTGCCGATGCGACCGACGCGGAGCTGGCGGCCATCGTCGCCAACCACCCCGTCTTCGGGTTGGCGCCGGCTCTCAGCGCAGGGCGACGATGAGCGCACCGACGAGACCCGGGACGGTGTGGGTCCCGGCCACCGTGGTCACGGCCAGGCCCGCGTCCCGGGCGGTGGCCGCGGTGACCGGCCCGATGCAGGCCACGACGGGCGGCACCCGCTCGGAGCCGATCACCGCCAGGTAGTTGGTCACGGTGGATGAAGACGTGAAGCAGATGGCGTCGGCGCCGGCGACCGCCGCCAGCTGGGTGGGCGTCGGCTCCGAGCTCACGGTGCGGTAGGTCTCGACGACATCGACCTCCCAGCCGGCGGCGAGCAGTCCGTCGGCCAGCACGTCGCGACCCGCCGCGGCGCGCGGGATGAGCACCCGCCCTCCCGTCTGGGGCCGGTGGGGCCACACGGCCAGCAGGCCCTCGGCGATGGCCTGGTCGGGGATCAGGTCGGCGACCAGGTGGCGGGCGGTCACGGCGGCGGCGGTACCGGGACCGACGACGGCGATCCCACAACCGGCGAGGTCGCGGGCATCGCGGAGCACGGCGGCCAGGCGGTCCACGGCGTTGGCCGACGTGAAGGCAACCCAGTCGTAGCGACCGGCCGCCAGGTCGGCTCCGGCCCGGGCCAGGGCCGCTCCCCCATCGGCCGGATCCGCCACCGCGATGGTCGGGACCTCGACGACGCGTGCCCCGGCCCCCGAGAGCCGCGCCACCAGACCGGACGCCTGCTCCCGGGCCCGGGTCACCACCACCCGGCGACCGAGCAACGGGCGGCGCTCGTACCAGGCCAGGTCCAGGCCGGCCACGGCGCCGATGATCATGGTGGCGGGCGGCTCGACGACGGCGTCGCCCAGGGCGGCGAGGGTGGTCCGGGTGGTGCGCTGCTCGGGCCGGGTACCCCACTGCACGGCGGTGACGGGGGTGGCGGGACCCATCCCCCCGGCCATGAGCCGCCGGGCGATCACCTCACGGTGGGACACACCCATGAGGACCACGATGGTCCCCCCGACGGCCGCCAGCGCCGACCAGTCCGTCTCGGCGTCGAGGGCGTCTCGCCGGTGCCCGGTGACCACGGTGAACGACGTGGACAGGCCCCGGTGGGTGACGGGCACGCCGGCGTAGGCGGCGACGGCCACCGCCGAGGTGATGCCGGGCACGACCTCGAACTCCACGCCGGCGGCGGCCAGGGCCATGGCCTCCTCGCCGCCCCGACCGAACACGAAGGGGTCGCCACCTTTGAGGCGGACCACCGTGGCGTGCTCGGCCGCCAGGGCGACCAGCAGATCGTTGATGCGGTCCTGACGGATGGGCCCGCCGGGGGCCTTGCCGACGTCGATGCGCCGGGCGGTGGCGGGCGCCAGGTCGAGCAGGGTGGCCTCGGCCAGGCGGTCATGGACGACGACCTCGGCGGCCGCCAGCATCTCGGCGGCCCGCACGGTGAGCAGGCCCGGATCCCCGGGGCCGGCACCGACCAGGTACACCG
The DNA here is from genome assembly GCA_030853185.1 of Actinomycetota bacterium. Taxonomy (GTDB): domain Bacteria; phylum Actinomycetota; class Acidimicrobiia; order Acidimicrobiales; family Palsa-688; genus JALZAH01. The sequence goes on from JALYVP010000026.1 coordinate 11,248, forward strand.
TCATGAGGTCGTTCCGCCGTCGGCGGCGACCACGAACCCGGGTTCGAGCAGGGCGGCGCCGCCCGCCCCGACAACCAGGTGATCGGCGACCGCGGTCCCGACGGCGGCGGGATCGTCGACCGATCCCGTTCCCCGGCCCTTGAGCAGGATCCGTCCGTCGGTGGAGGCCACCATGGCCTCCACCGACACGGTGGCGCCGGCCACGGTGGCCCAGGCGCCGACGGGCAGATCGCAGCCGCTGCCCAACCGGGCCAGGAAGCCACGCTCGGCGTCCACCGCCCGGTGGGCGAGGGGATCGTCGATGGTGGCCAACAGGTCGGCCACCCGTCGATCGCCGGCCCGGCACTCCACCGCCATGGCCCCCTGGCCGACCTGGGGCAGCAGGACCGATGGGGGGAAGAGGTGGCTGGCCCGGTCGGTCAGGCCCAATCGGTCCAGGGCGGCAGCCGCCACCACCAGGGCGCCACCGGGGGGACAACGGTCCAGGCGGGTGCCGATGTTGCCGCGGAGGCCGACGAAGGTCAGGTCGGGGCGCAACCACGCCAGCTGGGCCCGGCGGCGGACGGACCCGGTGGCCACCACGGCGCCGGGCCCGAGCTCGTTCCAGCCCGCCCCGACCAGGGCGTCTCGCGGATCGCCTCGGGGGGGGACGGCGACCAGGGCCAGCCCGGGGACGGTGAGCGACGGCAGGTCCTTGGCCGAGTGCACGGCCAGATCAGCCCGACCGTCGACCACGGCGGCCTGGACCTCCTTGACGAACACCCCTTGACCGCCGAGGTCGGTGATGGCCACGTCCAGGCGGCGGTCGCCGACGGTGTCGGTGACCACCAGCTCGATGGCCAGTCCGGGGTCGACCAGACGTAGGAGGCGAACGACCTCGCCCGCCTGCCAGCGGGCCAGGGCGCTGGCCCTGGTGGCCACGCGCAACATGCCGGGAGGAACTACCGGGCCCCGAGCACAGGGGCGGTGCCAACGGGGCGACACGGCCCGGGCCGGCCTGGCCGGGAGGTCATTCCAGGTCGAACAGGCGACGCAGCGCGGCGGCCAGCTGTTCTCCGTGCGGGGCCCCGGCGGCGGCCTTGACGGTGACGGTCGGTTCGTGGAGGAGCTTGGCCACCAGGCCGCGGGTCAGGGACTCCACGGCCCGGCGCTGGCCATCGTCGAGGGCGGCCAACCGGACGTCGAAGCGGGCCAGCTCGGCCACCCGGATGGCCTCCGCCTTCTCCCGCAGACCGACGACCACCGGTGCGGCCTGACGCTGGGCGGCGACGGCGAAGTACCGCCGCACCTCCTCGCCGATGATGCGCTCGGCGGCCGGGAGCTCACCTCGGCGGCCGGCGACGGCCTGGTCGGCAAAACCCTTGAGGTCGTCCATGTCGAGGAGGGTGACGCCGCTCAGGCGGCCGACTGCCGGCTCCACGTCGCGGGGCACGGCGATGTCGACGATGAGCAGCGGCCGGCCGGCCCGGACGGCGAGGACCGCCTCCATGGTCTCGACATCGAGCAGCACGTCGGTCGATCCGGTCGACGTCAAAAGGACGTCGGCGCCTTCCAAGGCGCCGGGGAGGTCGTCCCATTGGACCGCTCGACCCCCGATGCGCCGGGCCAGCGCGGTCCCCCGGGACCACGTCCGGTTGGCGACCAGCACCGGTCCGGCCGCGGGCACGGCGCTCATGGCGACGGCCATGGACTCGCCCATCTCCCCAGCGCCGACGACCAGCGTGCTCCGCCCGGCCAGCGAACCCAGCCGGGCCGCAGCCATGGCGACCGCCGCCTGGGACAGCGAGGTGGTCCCCCGGGCGATCGCCGTCTCCGAACGCACTCGCTTTCCGACCTCGATGGCCTGGCGGAACAGCCCTGAGAGGATAGGGCCGGCGGCACCCTCGGAGCGGGCCGCGTCCCACGAGGTCCGGACCTGATGGAGGACCTCGCCTTCGCCGAGCACGGCCGAGTCGGCCCCGGCGGACACCAGGAACAGGTGCCGGACGGCCTCGTCCTCGTGATAGGAGTACAGGTGGTCGCCGAACGCCTCGGGAGGCGTCCCGCTCCACTCGGCCAGGAAGTTGCGGATGTCGCTCATGGCCCCGTGGAACCGGTTGGCCACGGCATAGACCTCGGTGCGGGCGCAGGTCGACACGACCACCACCTCGCTGAGGTGGTCCCGGCTGGCCAGATCGTGGAGCGCCTTGGGCACGCGGGCGGGCTCGATCGTCATGCCCTCGAGGGTCTCGAGGGGGACCGTTCGGTTGTTCAGTCCAACGACGACGACAGACACGCGTCCACGCGCTCCCTTGCTCGGGCGGTCCGACCTGTCCTGATCAGATCGAGCATGTCCCAATCCAGTGCGGACCGCCAGTCGATCCCCTCCGTAGAACGCCCGGCGGCGTGCAAAGCTTCCCGGGCGTCGTTGAGCATCCCGGCCAGCACCGCCACCTCGGGGCCCATCTCCGCGGCCACATGGCCCTTGAGCCAGGTGGCCATGGCCGGGCTGTACCCCGACGTGGAAACGGTGACCATGACCGGTCCCTGGCGGACGACCGCGGGAAGGATGAACGAACAGGACTCAGGGTCGTCGGCGGCATTGACCCACACCCCCGCCCCGTCGCCGTCGTCGCGCACCGCTCGGTTGACGCCGGGGTCGTCGGTGGCGGTGATCACCAGCCATCTCCCATCGATGTCATCGCCGCGGTAGCGCCGTTCGACGAGGGTGACGGCCCGGGCCCGGATCTCCTCGACGATGGCAGGTGAGACGACGGTGACGACCGCCCCGGCGGCCAGAAGGCCGTCGACCTTGCGGGCCGCGACCGTGCCGCCCCCCACGACCAGGCAGTTGCGACCGGTGAGGACCAGGTTGACCGGGTAGAGGAAGTCCTCAACCGGCATCGGCCGCCGCTCCGGACCGGGCCGCGGCCGACGCCTGCTGCTCATAGAAGCTCAGGATCTGCAGCTCGATACCGAGGTCGACCTGGCGGAGGGTCACGTGATCGGGAACGGACAGCACGGCCGGAGCGAAGTTGAGGATCGAGACCACGCCCGCCCCCACCAGCACGTCGGTGAGATCCTGGGCGACCGTGGGCGGGGTGGTGATCACGGCGATGGCGACCTGGTCATCCACCACGGCCGCGGCCATCTCCGCCACCGAGCGGATCACCGTGCTGGCCACCCGTTTGCCGATCTTGGCCGGATCGGAGTCGAAGGCCCCCACGATGTGGAAGCCTCGCTCGGCGAAGCCGTTGTAGTTGAGCAGAGCCCGTCCCAGGTTCCCGACCCCGACGATGGCCACCCGCCGGTCCTCGGTGAGCCCGAGCTGCCGGTTGACCTGGGCGATCAGGTAGGCGACGTCGTAGCCCACGCCGCGGACGCCGTAGGAACCGAGGTGGGACAGATCCTTGCGCACCTGGGCGGCGTTGACCCCGGCCCGGAAGGCCAGGGCATCGGACGAGATCGTCGTGGTCCGTTCCTTGGCGGTCTCGGCCAGCGCCCGTAGGTAAACCGGGAGGCGGGCAACGGTCGCCTCGGGAATCTTGTGGGACGGCACGTCTCAAGGGTACCGAGCCCCTGGCCGACTCCGAAAACCGGGAAGGGCCTCGCCGGAGGCGCCCCTGTCAGGGGCGGCGACGAAGCACCACCGGGTCGCCCTCGGCCACCTCGAGAGCCGCCGCTGCCGAGGACCGGTTGGCGGCCAGGGACACCCATCCCTCGGAGTCGACCAGCAGCCCGACCCGGCCGGACGGGATCTCCTGGTAGGCGGCGGCGATCACCGCCAGCACCGGCGGGCGGAAGGCAACGGCCACGTCGACGTCGCGTTCCCACCCGGCGACCAGAGAACCGGGAATGTCGAGCTCCACGTTGCCGAAATGGTCGATCCACTGCACGCGACCGCTGTGTGCACCGGTCGGCCCGCCGCTCGGCCGCCCCGCGCTGAGCTGCACCAGGCTGCCAGGGTCGACTTCGGGGCCGAGCTGGCCCAGATCCACCCCGTTGCACAGGTGGCCGGCGGCCGCCGCCAGCAGATCCCGCCCGTCGAAGGTGCGTCCGCCGCCGGACCGGCCCGGAGCCGGCCCCGCCCCCCGGACGATCTCCACGACCCGGCCCCATGCCCCAGTGGCCTGCACCGCCGGCGGTAGGAGGCCATTGTCAGGACCAACGAAGACCACGGCGGGCGTGCCGGAGCGATCGACGGCCTCGGCGACCAGGGCCCGCCTCGAGGTCCCCGCCCCCGGGTCGACCAACGCCAGGACCACGTCACTCAACCACGGCGCAGCCCGGACCAGGACCAGGGCGGCGGACGCCACGTCGTGGGCCGGAACCCCATGCGTCAGGTCGATCACCCGGGCGTGAGGCGCGATGGCGGCGATCACCAGGTGCACCTCACCGACGAACTCGTCGTCCAACCCGAAGTCGGAGAGGAACGTGACCGTCGAGGTGGCCCGGCGCCTACCGTCCGCCGCTCCCCTCGCAGCTGCACCCGGCCCGGGGCCGGGAATGGTCAGCCGACCTGGTTGTACTGCTCGGCCAGGTAACGGTCCACGTCATCCGCCCGGATGCGATAGGAGCGCCCAACCCGCACCGCCGGCAGCTGCCCGGACTGGACCAGCCGGTACACCGTCATGTTGGACACCCGCAGCTGGTCGGCCACCTCGCTGACGGTGACAAACCGAGATCGATCGTTGCCTGGTTGCACCTCTACCACCCTTCTCCGAGCGTCGAGCGTACGCCACCGGGACCGGGGTGGAAAGTGCAGGGGCCTCAGGACCGTCCCAGCTCCGCGGCGCGCGCCGCGGCGGCACTGACCGCGTCGAGCACGGCGGAGCGAACCGACGCCGCCTCCAAGGCCCGCAGGCCGGCCGCGGTCGTGCCTCCCGGCGAGGTCACCCCGGCCCGCAGCGACTCGGGGGTCTGGCCGGATTCGGCCAGTAGGCGGGCGGAGCCGAGCAGGGTCTGGACGGTGAGGGCGGTCGCGGTCGACCGGGGCAACCCGACCAGGACCCCGGCGTCGACCATGGCCTCGGCTAGCAGGAACACGTACGCCGGACCCGAGCCCGACAAGCCGGTGACGGCGTCCAGGAGCCCCTCACCGACGCGCACGACGATGCCGACCGACCCGAGGATGGCCTCCGCCCAGGCCAGGTCGCCGGCCCCGGCGTGGGTCCCACCGGCGATGGCGGAGGCACCCGCCCCGACCAGGGCGGGCGTGTTTGGCATGGCCCGGACGACCGGCACCGGGCGGGCCAGCCATCGCTCCAGGCGCTCGATGGTGACACCGGCGGCGACGGAGAGGACGCGGGTGACCCCGAGCTCGCCCAGCTGCTCACAGGCCTCCCGGACGACGCTCGGCTTGACCGCCAGGATCACCTCGGCGCCGCCGGGGGGCTCGGCGGCGATCGTCACCGCCGGGAACCGGCCGGCGAGACCGGCGGCCGCCGCCAGCTCGGCTCGCCGCGCCGCCGAGGTCTCGACCACGACGATCGTGTCCGGGGCGGTCTCGGGCCGGGCCAGCAGGCCGGCGACGAGGGCCTCGCCCATCCGACCGCCCCCGATCACGACCAGTGGCGCTGCCATGGGCGCCGACCCTACAGGGGCCCAGGACTCACGGCCCTCCCATGCGCCTCGGTACCGAGGTGCCGCGGCACGGGAGAGATCGGCCGTCGCGTTCGTACTTCCCCGAACGAACGAGAATGGCCTTCTCCCGGCCGCGGCACCGCGAGCGTACCGGCGGCCCCCCGGCGCGGCAAGGGTCCCTTCCCGGGTCTGGCGCTGGTTCAGGCCCGGAAGCGGGTGGTGTAGCCGATGCCCATCGCCGAGCGAAAGTGCTGCTCGGAGTAGGCATAGCCGGAGCCGATGACCCGATCGAGCTCGTCGATGTCGACGCTGCTCACGGGGAGTGTTCCCACCAGGTAGACCGCCTCTTCCGCTCCGACCGAGAACCGCCAGGCGAACATCGACTGGTTCGCTCGCAGCAGGTACTCGAAGCACCGCTCCCGCTGCTCCTCGGGAGCAGGCATGAAGTACGTCTCGAAGTGGAGCGTCCGTTCTCTCAGGGTCAACCAGACGGTGATGATCGCCTTGTCCTCCCCTCGCATCCGGATGTACCAGCGGAGCAGTTGAGGGTCGTGGTCCACGGCGGCCAGGAGCGGGTTGGACTCGAGGGCTCCGGCGGCCCACGCATCGATGAGCTCGACGATGGCGACGAGCTCGGCGGCTGATGCTCGTTCTACCGGCATGCGACGAGCTCCCGTTCGGTGAGCGATTCGCACCGTTCGATCAGGCGGGCGGCGGCCGCCGACCAGCTGTAGGAGCGGGCTCGCCGGCCCGCGGCCCGACCGGCGTTGGCGGCCACGGCCGGATCAGCGAGGGTTCGGCTGATGGCCTGGGCGAACCCGCCCGGGGCGGTGCCATCAACGAGCAGACCGGTGTGACCATGATCGACCAGCGTGGTGAGACCACCGACGGCCGCGGCCACCACCGGGATCCCGCAGGCACCGGCTTCCAGGGCGACCAGGCCGAAGGACTCGGAGCGACTGGGCACCACGCACACGTCGGCGGCCCGGTAGTAGGTGGAGAGGATCTCGTGCGGCTGCGGCGGGACCATGACGACCCGATCACCCAGCTGATGACGCTCGATCAGCGACCGGGCCGCCAGCAGCTCTGCTTCGCCGTCGGGCCCGCTCGGCCCGCCGACCACGACCAGGCGGGCCTGACGGGTCCACGAGCCGGCACCGGTCTCGCCCTCAACGATGGCGGCGAGGGCGCGCACGGCGACGGTCAGCCCCTTGAGCGGCTGGATGCGCCCAACGAAGAGCACGACCGGGCCCTCGCCCCCCAGTCCCACGGCCCGGCGGGCCTGGGTGCGCTCTCCCGGCGAGAAGAAGGCGTGGTTGACCCCCGGAGGAACGATCTCGATCCGCTCCGGGTCGGCGCCGTAGAGGTTGGTCAGCTGGTCGGCTTCGACGCTGCACGACGCCAGCACCACGTCGGAGCACCCGATGATGTCGGCCTCGGCCTGTTGGCGGCGGGAGTCCGCCGCCAGGGTCGGCCCGCCCAGCTGCTTGACCCGGTCCAGCGTGTGGAACGTCGACAGGAGCGGCACGTCGAGGCGGTGCTTGAGGGTGTGGCCGGCCATACCGGAGAGCCAGTAGTTGGCGTGGATGGCGTCAACCGGCCGGCCGGCACCGGCCAGACCGTCCAGGCGGGCCCCCACCCCGTCGGTCCACGCCGCCACCACCTCCGGGAGGTCCTCTTTGGCCACGGGCCCGAGAGGCCCGGCCGGCACATGATGGACCCGCAGACCGGGCTCGACCGCCACCACCGGTGGCAGGCGGGCGTCCTCGGCCCGGGTGAAGATGTCGCAGCGCACCCCCTGGCGGGCCAGGGCCGCAGCCAACTGGCGCACATAGACGTTCATTCCCCCGCCGTCGCCGCTGCCCGGCTGAGCCAGCGGCGAGGTGTGCAGGGAGAGGATGGCGAGGTTGTGCACGAGCGTTCGAAGCTACAGAGACGGACTACGAGCCGTCGACTCGGCGGCCTCGACCTCGGGGGGGACAGCGGCGAGGTCGACGGCCGGGATCGCCGCGGGCAGGTCGGCGTCGTACCCCCGCCGGAACGACAGGTAGATCTGCAGGAGCGCCTGCTTGTGCTCCTCGGTCAGGGCGGTGTCGGCCATGATGGCGTCACCGAGGTCGCCGTCAAAGGCCCGCTCGTCGAGGATGCCCGCCCGCACGTAGAGCGTCTCGGCGGAGATCCGCAGGGCCTTGGCGATCTGCTGGAGGATCTCGGCGGACGGCCGGCGGAGACCTCGCTCGATCTGGCTCAGATACGGGTTGGAGATCCCCGCCATGTCCGACAGGCGCCGAAGCGAGAGCCGAGCTCCGGATCGCTGCTCCCGGATGAACTGTCCGAGCTCGCCCAAGGGGTCGGGTTTGTCAACCATGTCGTCGCCAGGATACTGCCGTGTCCGGGATAGCCGCGGGGACGGCCCGCCTGCGCCGCCGCCTTCAGCCGGGCAGCAGCTCGACGACCTTGTCCAAGAGGTCCATCGACGAGAAGGGCTTGGTCAAGAAGGCGTTGGCCCCCGCCTCCCGGCACCTGTCCTCGAGACAGGGATCGTCCCTGGCCGTGAGGACCAGCACCTTGACGACGGAGTGGTCGACGCGCCGGCACACCTCCACGCCGTCGATGCCCGGCATCATGATGTCGAGCACGATCAGGGCCGGGTTGGTCCGTTCGATCTGGACCAGCGCGATCTCCCCGTTGCGGGCCTCGACGACATCGACCTCGTCGACCTCGAGCACGTCTCGGATCAGCCGGCGGATCATGTCGTCGTCATCGACGACCAACACGAGCCGGGTCTGACGCCCGGACCCCGGCGAGATCACGGTTCCTTCCCAGGCCAGAACCACGTGGGCGCCAAGAGGAGGCGGCGACGGTGTTCTGGTGGGGGCACTTAGCTGTGGAGCAGCAGGGTGGCCAGGATCACCCACAGCGGCCCGGCGAGGAACAGCGAATCCAGGCGGCGCCAGGCCGGTAGCCGGGCTGACCCCACCAGCCGGTTCCCGGCTCCCACCGCAAGGGGGGCAGTGACCGCGACCATCCCGCAGAGCACCCAGGGCGATGCGCCGGAGAAGGGCACGACCAGCACACCGGCCAGCACCACCCCGAGCACGGCCAGGCTGAGGGCGCCGGCCAGGGCACCCAGGCGTCCGCCGGTGTCGCCGACCCCCATCACGTAGCTGGAAGCGTCGAAGAGGGTGACGGCCATGAACAGGACCAGACCTATGGTCACGCTCTGGAGGGTGGCCAGGACCAACGACGCGGCAGCGGCCGCCGGGGCCACGCTGCACAATGCGACCCGGAGTTGCTCGGCCCGCTCGGCTTCGCGGGCCGTGACCAGCGCCAGGACCACGCCCCCGGCGACGATCGCCAATCCCGCCCCGACCGGTCCGGCGATGGCCGCCACGGGGGCGACGCCCGCACAGGCCCCGGCCAACCACCACGGTTCGGCGATCGGCGTCTCCAGGCGCCTCCAGGCGGACTGGGCAGCGATCGCCGCGATCGGCACAAGGACCACGGCGACGAGCGCCGGGGAGACGACGATGGCGGCAACCAGGACCAGGGTCCAGAGCAGGCCCAACCGGACCACCGGCGGGGTGTGCTTGGCGCTCGGGCGACCCGCCGGAGCCGGCGTGGTCCGGGGCCGGTGGCGGGGTCGGGTGCCGGCGGGTCGGGGTCGGGTGCCGGCGGGTCGGGGT